>JAPUHG010000170.1 GCA_027297845.1 Gammaproteobacteria bacterium
ATCGGTCTGGGGCAAGCCGGTTTCCAGACACTCGCGTTTCTGCTCTCAATATTCAGGCGTCGTCATCTCGCGCAACATATGCGAGGCGTTTTCGACCTGTTGGCGCGCGACAATCCCTTCACTTCAAATCGGGCCCGGCAAGAGCTGAACTGGTCGCCCACTATGAAACCGGACATCGGCATTCCGGAGGCATTCGCCTGGTGGCAGGAAAATCATGAAGCTGCCAGCCAGGCGGTAAAGGCCGGCTCATGAACGCCCCGTCGATCGAGTTCATGGGCGTGGTAATGCTTTGGCCGGTCACCGTGCTGACCAATCTGCTGCTGGCAGTCCTGTGCGCGTTCCTGTGCCAACGTTTGTACCGCACGAAATCACCCTCACCGGCTACTCTCAGGAATTCATACTGGGCGCGTTTTTTCCTGTTCATGGCCGTCGCCACGTTTGCGGGAGCTATCAAGCACGGCTTTCATTATTACCCGGGAGCCCTGTATGGGTGCGCGGTCCTGGTGTCGAGCCTGGCCAGCGGCGTTGCGACTACATTTGCACAACTGGCGACCATTGAAACTTTTGTCCTGCGGAAAAACACGCGCTTTTCCCTGCGCCTGGTTTGTTATTTGCAGCTGGCCGTTTTCATGGTGGTCGGTACGATCGCCGACGATTTCCTGATCGCCACGGTGAACTCGGCCATGGGGCTGGTGCCGGTATTGCTTGCCAGTATTGTCGCCTGGCGTTTTGCGTATGCGGGCAGCGGCTGGATCGCGACCGGCCTGTTGTTGTCCTTTTTCACCGGTCTGGTCTATGTATTCCAGGTTTCCATCGGCCCGTGGTTTAACCACGTGGATATCGCCCACATCGTAATGATGGCCAGCCTGGTTCTGATCAGCTACGGCATCGACCAACAACCACCGACCCATTGCTTTTTGCAACGCAATGAATTTGCGGAAGCGAACTAATGGACATGCAGCTCCTGGCCGGGGTTTTTGTGGGTATTTTGATCGCCGGATTTCTCCCGTGGCCGGGCGCCGAAGCCATTTTGATTGGTGCGGCGTTGCTAGTAGCGCCGCAGTCTCTTGTTCCCCTGGTAGCGGTCAGTACGGCAGCCCAGATGCTGGCGAAAACCATTCTCTACGCAGCGGCCCGCTGGGCCCCAAAATACCTGCCGCGAAAGGCTCGCGCGTTTATCGATCAGGCGGAAAAATATAAAGAAAAACGCAAAACGATGGCGATGATACTTTTGGCGAGCTCGTCTTTATCCTTACCGCCGTTTTTTGACACCACGATCGCAAGTGGAACCTTGCGCGTTCCGTTCGGCATATACATTGGGGCGGGTATTGGTGGAATCGTCTCCCGCTACGCTTTTTTCGCCTGGTCGGCGATGCTGATCAACGAAATCCCGGACCTGGGGTTCTGACACTAAAAACACACATCAGCCACGAATCTGCTGATATATTTCCTCGGTCTCTGGCGACGGCTTTACGCTCAGTCTGCCTTCCAGCGTGGTTCGGCAGCGGTTATACACTTCTATCGCTTCGGCCTTGCGCCCCTGCTCTACGTGGCAAAGCATCAGCAGGCGGTAAAGACTTTCCGCTGTATCATCTGATTCGAGGGCAAGCTCAAGCAATTCAATTGCCTCACGCGGGCAATCATTCGCATTGAAATAATTCACCGCCTGGCTGCTGAATCGGGTGAAACGATTTCTGACCTGCTCGCGTGTGCCAATCGCCCATGACGCTTCTTCATCACCAAGGAAAGCACCCTGGTAGATATTCATGACCTTGGCGACCACTACCCTGATTTCATCGAGGCCACCGGGGATGTCGCCGGCGATCATGCGACTGATCTGCCTCTGCGCCTGCTCAATAGCCCACAGATCAAGCCAGAAAAAACTTGGATTGAGACTTAGCTGGCCACCTTCGAGGATCAGCGCGTTCTCGTCGCCGAGGATATTACGCAAGCGATGAAGCGTCGTGTTGAACGAACGGTTGGCGTAATCGCTGTCGATATGCGGCCACATGGCGTCGGTAATTTTTTGCACGCGAACATCCTTGCCGCCAAAAGCGATGACGGCTTTTAGCAACTCGATCGGCCGCCCCTGTGCCTTACTCTTTTTCCCGGCTGCCTGTCCGATCCATTCGATATCGAATTTCCCCATCGTCGTGACTCGAAACATCCACGGCCAGTCTTCGACATCGAGCGGTGGCTCCTCGGGCATCAGCCGTCGTTTTACGATCAGCCACTTGACGTATTCGGGTTCTATTCCGTGGCGCAACGCTATGACGGCCAACCTGGCCATCAACTGCTTTTGCCACATGATCGTGTAAGAATAATTATTCTCCCGACCAATTTGGAGCGCTGCGCTCAGCGCGCGCAGTCCTAGCGACTCTCGGCGATTCTCAAAAGCCAGGTATGCGTAAATCAAAAGACTATGAAATTCAAAAAGGCGGCTATCAATGTTCTTGGTGATCACCCTGACCTTTTTCATGTTTTCGAAACTTTTCCGCGTATCGCCGAGTTCAAACCGAATCTGCGCCATGCCCGTTCGGATAACGGCTTCGATAAATGGCAGACCGAGTTCCTGGATCAGCCTCAGCGCGGTTTTCTGCTGATTGAATGCGTCCTGCAGATCACCTCTCTCCATCGCGATCCAGGCGCGAATAAGATAATACTGACTGGAATCGAAGCGCCTGGCTTTTAACGCATCCTGATCGATTTCCGCCAGCATACTTTCCGCCTTTTCCAGGTCACCTGCACCCAGTGCCCCGGCCGCACCATAATTCAATGTTGTGTTCCGCCACACATGGATA
>JAPUHG010000171.1 GCA_027297845.1 Gammaproteobacteria bacterium
ATATGCCGATCCCGACCAGACCGTCGACGAATGCCTGGCTGTAATGACGGAAAAACGAATCCGGCATTTACCGGTAATGGATGGCGGCCAGATGGTCGGCCTGATTTCGATGGGCGACCTGGTCAAGACCATCATTGCCGAGCAGAAAGTGACGATCGATCAGTTGGAGCGGTATATTACCGGTTGACTCGCTAAACGATTTATAGTCGCTCATCCGTGGCGAAAAGCCTGAACGTGGGCGCTTCGGTAAAGAACGCCTCGCTGATCATGATGCCGCTGCCGGTGAGTTCCTCCACATAACCACAGGCGCCGTTAAAATCACCACGCTGTGGAATGACGAGACTGGCAACCGGTGCTCCCGCATTGCGTTCGATCAGCGCATTATCGATATCCGTAATCCGGTAGGCGACACAGCCGCGATACAGATCCCCCGGCGACAACGTAGGCGTCACGATCAAATAATCCAGGCCGTTGATGCGTAGCAATTCAGACGCTGAAAACCCGTCATATGCGGCGTTGACGGCATTCGCCTCACTGCCATCGATCAGATCGCCTAAATAAGTGCAGTTGCCCATAGCATGGTCACAGCGCAGCAGGATAATTTTCCCGGGCGGCGTTGCTTTTCCACACAGCAACGACACATAAATACCGCTGTTCTTGGGCAAGACACCCGGCTCGGAAAATACCGCGCAATTGCCCAATGCCGCCGGTTCCAGGGTATCGAGCGGATATTCCGGCGCACCCAATGGATCACTGTTATTTATCGTGTCGTAGCCCAGGCCGGTGAATAATTTGCGTTCGTTACCGAGGGTCGTCGCGGTCGCCCCGCTTTTCATCCCGATCCAGCCATGTTGGAACAGACGAATCGTGTCGACGCCGCTCAATACCGAAAGATAACGATGCCACAACACGATCCATGGGTCCGCGCCGGCGGCGACCGCAAAGGGGTTGTAGACCAACCGCGAAACCTCGTTGGCTATGGCGTTGACATCGTTGGGCGCAGGCAAGGTCAATGACGTGGCGGCATTCACCAGGAAACCCGAGTCCTGCCAGTTGAGGCCACCATCGGCGGTGGTTGCCAGCCGTGTCTCGAACAGTTTGATGCCAGACAGCGCGACCGAAACGTGTGAGTAGCTCATCCAGACCATACCGCCTGCGTCTACCGTTGGCGCAGGATCGAAATTCCCCTGGTCTACCGCAATACCGGAAATGGAAATAGCGACCAGACCAGGTGGCGGCAAAGATGGCGGCGTAAAAGTTCCGCCACCTGATCCGCCGCAGCCTGCCAAAGATAAGAGGGCCGCGGACGCCAATACAGCGAACCTTGAAAATCCGTTTTTCATGCTCTTTCCAATTATCTCAATCCGGTAAATTCACCTCGAATTCGATCACCGCCAGTTGTGCAGGGGATCGGCCCCGTGTTTCTAATAATGAGTGCCAACGCGCGTCGGCATGCAGATCCCGGTAAAGCGGATGCTGGTAATCTTGGAGCTTTCTGAAATCCTTTTTCTTTACCACTTTGTCCAGCCAACCAAACGCTTCGTCGATTTCACCGGTCCACGCATAAATCTGCGCTACTGCCTCGGCCGCATCGTCACTCCAAAGCTCACGAAGCTCGGTGAACGCCGCTTCAAACTCCGTTCGCCGGCCCAATTCGTAAAAGGCAAGCGCTATGCCATGAAGTCTCTGGTAGCCGTTCGGGTCCATTCGCTCGAACGCTGCCAATGCCGCTTGTGTATCACCTTTACGGCAATGGATTTTTCGCCATACGACTCGACCAACGCGTCCGTGCGTGCCTGTTTGGCGACCGATTCTTCCCGTGCCGCATCCCGCGCCGGATCGAGTACAAACTTGTCGATCGCGAAGTAACCCAGTGCCAGCGCAAGCACAACGATGATCGCACGATCCAGTTTCTTGCCGGTGTGGTGTGCCGGCGCACCGGATCGATCCACGTCTTTTTCCAGCTTTAAACCCTCGGGCGTCAGTTCATACAGCCAGGCGAAGATCAGAATGAGCGGGAAACCGATGGCCAGCAGGATGACGGCCAGCCTGATCGATGTATCAGACAATCCGAATATCGGGAAAAGTGTTTCGACGATCTGGATAAGCAGCCACGAAGCGGCAAGATAGGCAATCGCTACCCGCAGGACGTTACGGCGCCTGAGTTCCGAGAATAGCGACATCAGTGCTTGAACTCATTCATGATTCAAGGTCAAGCCTACGTCATTCATTATTCCGAGGCTAGCAGTTCAGCCCTGGTGCCTGCCGGGTTGGGGATCAGCTTTCGCACTCGATGATCATGTTACGGTGCTGAATACGTACGCCACCACCCATACTCGAAGTTGCGCTCCCAGCGCCTATCGATATACTGGCTTGGTCGTCACTTGAGTGCAGGACTTCATATCTTTTTTCACCACAAAGTTTATCCGCTTTTTCGAGACACTGACCCCAGCCAAGCGTGTTGCCTGAACATTCGATCCGGTGCCCAAGGTGGCCTGTGGATGTATAGACCTCACGAGAAGTCACACACGCCGATATCAGCACGACAAGAAATAAAACAACACCCATTTTCATATCGCCATCCCCTTTCTGCTGGATGACCACGATCCCTTGCGGTCATGCGGAGTCAGGAATCAGCTGTTACACTGAATTGTCATTTTGCGGTTTGTAACAATGCCTTTATACGTGCCCGGTTGATTTTCTTCCGCCGCTCCGCTGGTGTCGCCACTCGTCTCGAGAACTTCGTAGCCTTTTTCGCGACATATTTCGCCCGCTTCCACATAGCACAGACCCCAATCGAAACTGATGCCTGAACAATCGATGCTGTATGCCAGCTGGCCTTCTGAATCGTGTATTTCACGTGAAGAAACACAACCAGCGATAAACACAACAAGAAATATCAAGACGCTCGTTTTCATATACGTCATGTCCTCTTGAAATTCATCCGCCAAGTACCTTGGGTAAATACGGCAGCCCGTAGAAGCGAAGACCTCCGCTTTCATCACCGACATTCGTCCAATCTACCTTGTCTTTCTTTGCTAAAAGTATAGTCAAGGGTTTGCGGGTTCGCAAGATTCTCGAATTCAACGACCACTTTTCTTCGTGGATCCAGGACAATTTGATTTCCGCGGCCTGCGGGGCGATGCTTATGCGCCGATACCAAGCAAGAAAAAGCTTGGTGGGAGAGAGCAATGACTTCGAAGACCGGCACGGTTGCATCCACGCTGGCCTGCTTGTGCATGCTGATGAACGCCGCCTGCACCACGACCAGGGGCGTCGAAACGGCTGCCGCCAAGACGGGTGAAGCGGCCATCGCAAAAGGCGACAAAGTGACTGTAACCCTGGTGACCGGTGACCGCTATGAACTGGAGATTGTCGAGAACAAGGACGATTACTTCATCGGTACCGACGCAGCCGGGCTTGGCGCGACGATCTATTGGGATGAAGTACATTCGATCGAATTAACGAAGATCGATGTCGGCAAATCCGTCCTGGTCACACCCGTTGTCATTGCCGGCGCCGCGATAGCGATCGCTGTTCTTGCGTTAGCGGCGGTATTGTCGATCGGGGCGCAATAAGAAAAGATAATTCTTTCAAGC
>JAPUHG010000172.1 GCA_027297845.1 Gammaproteobacteria bacterium
TGTCCATTCAAGTCCTTTGCGGCCTGGTTTATATCGGGAAGTGCAACGATCATCGCCACCGCGCGCCCGTCGATTTCGGCGATCTGGATAAAATCATCATCAACCAACAGCGTAAGTAACTTGCCGATGTCGGAAAACTCCGCTTCAGTAAATGGCGTAAAACCCCAATTCTGCGACCAGGCTTCATTAAAAATATCGCGAAGAATTTCCAGTTCGTCGGCCAGTTGTTTGCGGCGAAGCGAGCGTACACTGACGGTACCACTGATGTTTTTGAGCAACTTTCGCATAACGCGAGGTGCTTCGAAGTCCGGTTTTAATTCGTAGGCGAGCAAATCTTTGCCCTTGGTATAGCCTGCGGCCTCTATATGTCCCGCATAGTATTTGCGGGCATGGCCCATCATGATAAAGGGCGGTTTGTGAAAGCCATCGATCAGCAAACCGCATTCTTCATTGATCGACAAATTGAATGGACCGCGAACCCGCTTCATACCCTGATCACTCAACCAGTTTTCCACCGTATCCAGCAACAAGCTGAAGATGGCCGGGTCGTCCTCTGCTTCTATCAACCCAAAAAAACCTGTGTCCTCACCTTGTGTTTCAAGATACAAGTCGTCTATATGCGCGCTTATACGCCCAACAATCGTCGGGCCACGACGAACGACCCATGCCTGCCACCGGGCATGCTCAAAAAAAGGATTTTTCTTGGTAAACCTCTGCAGCTGCTCAAGCTGGAGCGGCGCCACCCAGTTCGGATCGTCCGCATAAATCTCTCGGGGAAACGCTATGAATTGCTTGAGTTGTTTTCGACCGGATACGGGTTGAACGACTAAATCGGGACCAGGGCTTTTTTCCATTGACTGGTTTTCCTGTGTATAAAAACCAGGCGCATCAAACTGCACCTGTCAGACAATCAGTCCAGCGTGCCGAATACCCAGTCCCATAATGGCGAGCTAACCCCAAATTTTTCTTTGTTTTCGGTGTAATGATGTTTCAAGTGACGGATTTTCAATGCATGCAATAGTGAATGCCGCATCTGAAAATGATGTGTTGCGTAATGTATATAGTCGTAAATCAAATAGCCGACAATGAAAAACGCGCAAAATGGTTCTACCCATGGTGCCGGTATCAATAACGAAAAGAAAACCCAAAGTATGGCCATCACGATTACGGCCCCGGCAGGTGGCATGACAAGCCTTGTCTTGTCTGTCGGCACATCATGATGCACGCCGTGAAACATGTGCACCACCCACTTGCCGGCGGCGCTCTTGGCGGCATAATGGAATACATATCGGTGTAACAGATACTCCGTCAGGGTCCAGACGAAAAGACCCGGCAGGATCATCGTGGAGACTTGCAAGACAGTCAATTCGTGGACAAATAAAGACCGCCATAACAAAAACAAGATCACCGGTGACCAGAACAGAAGAGGGACGATCGGGTGAACGTGGGTAAGTGACTCCATAAAGTCATTTTTGAATAGTCTTACTGATTTCTCGTTCATGAAGATTTCCTGCAGCTTAGCCTCTAATAATATCACAGACCCCGATCTGAAAATAAGTAGTGATTTCCGAAACTATGGTTGGATCTAACCGAAAAAAGACCAATCACTCGGCGCCGTTAATGGCGGGCCGGTGACCAGGCCAATTGGGCGTTGTCAGCAGGCCTTCCGCCAATTTTACTTGCGGACGCCAATCGATGGATTGCTGAAATTCGGCGTTGTCACACACCCAGTCATGATGACGTAATTCGCGCAATTTTTCCGGGGTTAACATTGGCGACGTGCCGAGGGTCGCACCTATTCGACTGTTCACCCAGGCGGGCAGGTCAAGCAACCATGATGGCGCACGGATGACCCGCACGTTTCGATTACAAAGTTCGCCTACAATTTTACCGACCTCAAACCAGTCGTAACCCTTGGCCTGGCCATCATCGATGGCAAATAGTCCTTCGGTAACGGTATCGCTTCCCAGCCAGGCAACGACCGCTGAGCTCAGATCGCTGACATGCAACATTGAGAATCGAGCGTTGGGCAACCCGGGGGTAAGCGCCAGGCCCCGCGCCATCATCCTGAAGACCGGTAACAGTTCGCGGTCGCCGGGTCGATAGACCGCTGGTGGCCGCAATATGGTCCAGGCGATTTCTCCGCCTTCGTTTTGCAGCAACTGCTCGGCCCGCCGCTTGCTGGTGGCATAAAAGGACAATTGGGGTTCGCGCGCCGCAAGCGATGAGATTGAGAGCAGACCTGGCCTGGCAGCGCTGGTCTTGATGGCGGCTATGATGTTTTTGGTGCCTTCGACGTTGACTCGATCGAATTGAGCCTGGGTAGCGCCCCGGACACTGCCGGCGCAATGGATGACGGCATCGGCGTCGCCGACCAGCCGATCCAGGCTTGCCGTGTCGGCGATGTCGCCGCGCACGATTTCGGCGCCACATAATCCGGGAGCAGATGCCTTTCGCGGGTCGCGAACCAATATACGGACGGAATAATTGCGGGCCAATAGGCTGCTGCAGATCGCCTGACCAATAAACCCGGTAGCGCCTGTGACCGCGATTAGCTGCTTCATATTTTGGAACCTATGATCTATTCATGGGCAAATTGGATTTTGATTCAAAATATTCAGATTCAAGGCGCGAAGCGCACGTAATAGCTAGCTATTGCGAAGATTTGCAACACAGAAGTTGGATATTTTGGGCACCAGACATGAGCTCATGAGTAGATCAGAGGTTTCTGCAGTTCAGAAACGAAAGCTAGGATCAGGCGATCGATTTCCGCAATTCGTTTTCATCCGCTATTTCGACCAGACGGTCAATATCGTGGGCCGCCATGAAATACAGACGTGCTTTCGATCGCGAAAGTTTACCGGAGGATGTGCGCGGCAATTTCCGTGTCGAAACAAGGGTGACATAACAATCAATGCCAAGTTCGCTGCGAATGATGCTGGTCAGGCGAGAAATCAATTCGGATCGTTTGCTCGGATTCGCCTGCCGGCATTGAATCTTGAGTACGCAGATTTCACCGCCGTTGGGGTTGGGCACGGAAAACGCTAGCGATCCGCCGACCCGTACCTCAGGTTGCTGCTCAGCCAGATACTCAATATCCTGCGGCCAGATATTCTTGCCATTGATAATAATCAGATCTTTCTCTCGCCCGGTGATAACGAGATTTGAATCCACCTGGTAACCGAGGTCGCCGGTATCGAGCCAGCCATCGCCGGATAGCACGGCCTTCGTGGCATCGGAATCGTTGAAATAGCCGGACATCACACTGGGCCCGCGCAGAAAAATCGTACCGCTGTTCCGGTCCGGGAGCTTGTTCCCTGCCTTGTCCCTGATTTCAATTTCGAAATCAGGCAACGCATAGCCGCATGCTACAAATCTCTTGGTCCTGGACTGGTCCGGGTGCGAAGAGGCCACAGGCAATGCTTCCTGATATTCAGAAAGGTGGTTGGCATCGATACAATCAGTCATCAACCCACCGGACAACGGTGCGAAGGTGATTGCCAGGGTACACTCTGCCATTCCGTAACAGGCCAGGAATGCCGAATCCTTGAAGCCAGCCGGCTCCAGGGCCTTGGCGAATTCTTCCAGGGTTTCTGCGCGAATCATTTCAGCGCCGACCCCGGCCATTCTCCAGTTACTTAAATCGTACTTGGCCGCATCGCCTGCACGCAGGCGGCGGACACAGAGATCGTAGCCAAACGATGGGCCGAACGATATC
>JAPUHG010000173.1 GCA_027297845.1 Gammaproteobacteria bacterium
CCGCGGTCGCATAAATGTGCTGGTGAATATCCTGGGCAAAGCCCCGGCCGAGTTATTTTCAGAATTCGCAGGCGAGTACGACCTCGATAAGCTGCAAGGCTCCGGCGACGTCAAATATCACAAAGGATTTTCATCGGATATGCATACCCCGGGTGGCGATGTGCATATTGTGCTGGCCTTCAATCCCTCACATCTGGAGATCGTCGACCCGGTGGTTATCGGCTCGGTCAGGGCCAGACAGCAGCGTCGTGGGGACGGGGATCATGAACGAGTCGTCCCGGTGCTGATCCATGGAGACGCAGCCTTCGCCGGCCAAGGCGTCGTCATGGAGACCTTGCAAATGTCCCAGGCGCGGGGATTTGCGGTCGGTGGCACGATACATATCGTATGCAATAACCAGATCGGTTTCACGACCAGCGATCCGGCAGATGCGCGCTCGACACTTTACTGCAGCGATGTCGCGAAAATGATCGAGGCGCCGGTGTTCCACGTCAACGCCGACGACCCGGAGGCGGTAATGCTGGTTACCCGGCTGGCGCTGCGATACCGGCAGGAATTCGCTAAAGACGTCGTCATTGACCTGGTCTGCTATCGTCGTTTGGGGCATAACGAAGCCGATGAGCCGGCCGCCACCCAGCCGCAAATGTACGCGGCGATCAGGAAGCACCCGACGACCAGGCAGTTATACGCGGACCGATTGATACGCGACACCGAGCTCACCCAGACGGAAGCCGACCAGATGATCGAACAATACCGGCAGGACCTGGAAGAGGGTCACCCGTTGCCCAGGAAATTGTTGGCTTTGGTTGGCAACGAATTCACCGTGGACTGGAGCAAGTATCAAAATGGCACGCAGCCGCCGCAAGCAAAAACGTCGGTCAGCAAGAAGAAACTAAAAAAATATTCGGCACGGCTACTCGATCTACCCGAGAATTTTTCCGTCCATCCCAGGGTGCAGCGGATTCTCGAAAGCCGCGAACAAATGGCATCTGGAAAACTCCCGATCGACTGGGGTTTTGCCGAAACCATCGCCTATGCGAGTTTGCTCGACGAGGGATATGAGGTCAGGCTGACCGGCCAGGATAGTGCGCGCGGGACCTTTTTTCACCGCCACGCGGCACTCCACAATCAGTCGGATCAGGCTATCTATGTGCCGCTTAAACATATCTCTGCCGGCCAGGGCAGATTTACAGTTACCGATTCCCTGCTTTCGGAAGAGGCGGTCATGGGATTCGAGTATGGTTTTGCGACCACTGAGCCGAACGCGCTGGTCATCTGGGAGGGACAGTTCGGTGACTTTGCCAATGGCGCACAGGTGGTGATCGATCAGTTCATCAGCTCCGGCGAAGCAAAATGGGGCCGCCTTTGCGGGCTGACGCTTTTTCTCCCACATGGTTATGAGGGGCAGGGGCCGGAGCACTCATCGGCAAGGCTGGAGCGGTTTCTGCAGCTATGCGCGGAACACAATATGCAGGTGTGTGTGCCTTCAACACCGGCACAGATGTTTCATATGCTAAGACGACAAATGGTCAACGCACAACGTGTCCCGCTGGTCGTCATGACCCCGAAAAGCCTGTTAAGGCACAAATTATCCGTATCGACGATCGATGATTTGGCAAGCGGCAATTTTCAGACGGTAATTAACGATTCAACTGCGCTCCAGCAAGACGCGGTCGACCGAATCGTGTTTTGCAGCGGGAAGGTTTATTACGACCTGGTCGATGCCCGCAGCGAGCGGCACCTGGAAAACGTGGCCATCGTGCGGCTCGAACAGCTTTATCCGTTTCCGGTGACGGAGTATGCGACGGTTGTCGGCGCCTGGCCGAAGGCCAGAAACATAGTCTGGTGCCAGGAAGAACCAAAAAATCAGGGTGCCTGGCATCAAATCAGGCACCGTCTGCTGGAATCGCTGGATAGCGATAGACACGAGCTGTCCTACGTCGGTCCGGAGCCATCTGCGGCCCCCGCATCAGGTATATTTGCACTGTATGTAAAACAGCAAAGAGCATTGATTCGTAGCGCGCTTGCGCTGGATGAAAAGTAAACCGCCTGCGATCCAGGCGCATAGGTAAAAATACCGTTAGGAAAAAGCATGAATAAAGAAGTCAAAGTTCCCCAGTTACCCGAATCGATCGCCGACGCTACTGTGGTGAACTGGCACAAACAGCCGGGCGAATCGGTGCAGCGTGACGAGAACCTGGTCGATCTCGAGACCGACAAGGTAGTCCTCGAAGTTCCTGCACCGGTCGCGGGAATTTTGAGAGAGATCAGGAAAGCAGATGGTGTGACGGTCACCAGTGGCGAATTACTCGCGATCATTGAAGAAGGGGCAGTTAGCATTGACGAAGAAAAGTCTGCTCCCGATGAGGCTAGTACCCCGGCGACGCCACCGAAGGTGGAAAAATCGGCGCATAAACTCAGTCCTTCGGTGCGGCGTCTACTCGAAGAGCACGGCATTGATCCGGGCGAAGTCACAGGCAGCGGTCGCGATGGCCGGATCAGCAAGTCCGATGTGATGAAATTTGTCAAAAGCAATCGCACAGCGGCTGATGAAGCACCCGCTGCCGTATCGGCGTCATCCGCTCTGGTCGGGTCTCGTCAGGATCGTCGCGTGCCGATGACGCGACTGCGATCACGTATCGCTGACCGCATGGTAGAGGCGCAACATACCGCCGCGATGTTGACCTCGTTTAACGAGGTTGATCTGAGCGCGGTGATGGATTTACGTCGAAAATATAAAGAGCGTTTCGAAAAGAAATACGGCTCTCGCCTGGGGTTTATGTCCTTTTTTGCGAAAGCTTCAGTTGAAGCGCTCAAAAAATTCCCATCCGTTAATGCGACGATCGAAGAAAGCGACATTATTTATCATGATTATTATGACATCGGCGTCGCAGTCTCTACGGATCGCGGCCTGATGGTGCCGATACTGCGTGATGTAAATTTTATGAGCTTTGCGGATATCGAGAAAACTATCGCTGATTTCGCCGGTCGGGCGCGAGATGGAAACATCACGCTTGAGGATCTGACGGGAGGCACCTTTACGATTACCAATGGCGGCGTGTTTGGCTCGTTGATGTCGACGCCGATTCTGAACATGCCGCAAAGTGCGATCCTGGGTATGCATGCAATCAAGGAACGTCCGGTCGTGGTCGATGGCGAAATCGTCGTGCGCCCGATGATGTATATCGCGCTGACCTACGATCACCGGATCATCGATGGGCGCGAAGCGGTGCAATTTTTGGTCAGCATCAAGGAAACGCTGGAAGACCCGGCGAGGATGATGCTGCAGATTTGATTGTTGAGTCGGTATGAATCAATGCCAGGGGAAACCATGACTAAAGTGTTTGATGTTGTCGTTATCGGGGCCGGTCCAGCAGGTTATGTGGCCGCGATCCGGGCCGCCCAGCTTGGCAAGACGGTTGCCTGTATTGACGACTGGAAGAATCACGATGGCAGCTTGTCTTATGGCGGTACTTGTCTGAACGCAGGCTGTATACCGTCGAAGGCATTGCTGGAGTCATCGGAACTGGTGCACAGGGCTAAACATGAATTTGCCGCCCACGGTATAGGTACTGGCTCGATCACGGTCGATTTGGCGAAAATGCAGGAACGTAAGGCGGCTATCGTAGAACAACTGACCGGCGGTATCGCCTCCCTGCTCAAGGCGAATAAAATTACGGCGTTGCAAGGTCGCGGCCGGTTACTCAAAGATCGCAAGGTAGAATTCACGCCACACGACGGCAAAGCGCAAATGCTGAGCGGCAAAGACGTAATCCTGGCGTCCGGTTCAACACCCATGGAACTCAAGCAGGCGCCATTCGATGGCAAGAACACCG
Organism: Gammaproteobacteria bacterium; assembly: GCA_027297845.1. Lineage (GTDB taxonomy): Bacteria > Pseudomonadota > Gammaproteobacteria > Steroidobacterales > MnTg04 > MnTg04. The sequence continues at coordinate 3,837 of JAPUHG010000173.1, forward strand.
TCGATTCCTGGGGTGCATTGGAATTCGATGCTGTGCCAAAAAGGCTGGGCGTTATCGGTGGTGGAGTGATCGGGCTGGAGCTTGGCAGTGTGTGGCAGCGCCTGGGCGCCGAGGTGGTTGTACTGGAGGCGATGGACGATTTTCTGTTCATGATCGATCGCCAAATCGCCAAGGACACACAGCGCCAGTTCAAACGACAGGGACTGGATATTCGACTGGGGGCGAAGGTTAGCGGCGCCAAAACCGGCAAGTCGGGAATCAAACTGCAGTATGCCGACAGCAAGGGCGAGCAAGAGGTCGAGGTAGACAAGGTTGTAGTCTGTGTCGGCCGTCAACCCAACAGTGCAGACTTGTTTGACGAAGCTTGCGGAGTAAAAACAGATGCGCGGGGTTTTGTCGAAGTAGATAACGAGTGCCGAACGGGCGTTGCCAATGTCTGGGCGATCGGTGACCTGGTTCGAGGTCCCATGCTCGCCCACAAAGGGTCGGAAGAGGGGGTCATGGTCGCCGATCTGATTGCCGGCGAATTTAGCGAGGTTAACTACAACACCATCCCGTCGGTCATTTATACCGCGCCGGAAATCGCCTGGGTCGGCAAGACCGAAGAGGAAGTCAAAAAGAGCGGGCGAGCCTACAAGGTCGGTACTTTTTCGTTCGCAGCCAATGGCCGTGCAAAAGCAATGGAGATGGCGACCGGCCTGGTAAAAATCATTGCCGCGAAGAATGACGACGAAATACTCGGCGTGCATATTGCGGGTCCGCTGGCGGGCGAGCTTGTCGCAGAGGCGGTCCTGGCAATGGAGTTCTCAGCCAGTGCCGAAGACTTGCAGAGGACCATACATGGTCATCCGACCTTGTCCGAGGCGCTGCATGAAGCGGCGTTGGCGGTGGATAACAGGGCAATTCACGCGATCAACAAGTAGCCCGCACCGCGCTTGTACGGCCATGCTCGCTCAGGGGTCCCTTTTTGCGCTAACCACATTGGGCAGGGAAGTCAGGCGATGCAATATGCGGCTGAGTTTATCCAGTCCGCTGACCTCTATGCCCAGTCTTATCTCGGCGGTGTTGTGTGTCGAATCAGTCAGCGTATCGAGACTGGAGATGTGGACCTTCTCATCCGCCAGCAGCATCGTTACATCTTTGACCAGCCCCGACCGGTCATAAGCCAGCACGCTAATGTTGGCCGGATAGAGCTCTTCCTGTGGGCCGCTCCAGGAAACGTCGAGGACCCGCTCCGGCCGCTTCACCATCAAACGCAATAAATTGCCGCAGTTTTCCCGATGAATGGTGACCCCCCGTCCCTGAGTCAGGTATCCACGAATAGGCTCCGGTGGAACCGGCTGACAACAGCCTGCGAAACCGGTCAGCAGATCACCCACTCCCTGTACGCTCACTTTTCCCTTGCCGGTGCGGGAGTCGGGCCGTGGTTTGCGGGTTTTTAGCGTGAATTTTTCTGCGGGTTTCTCAAATCTCTGAATGGCGCCGGCAACCGCCATAATCGTAATTTCACCGGCGCCCAGCGCTATGTACATTTCGTCCGGTGTCCCAAAATGCAGCAACCGGGCGAGCTGCTCGTGTTCGAAATTTTTGTAACCGAGCTTCGCCAACTCCTTTTCCAGTATGCTGCTGCCTTGTCTCTGGTTCTGTTTCTGGTCCTGTCGCCTGAACCAGCTTCGCACTTTTATCCGGGCACGGGACGAAGCCAGAAAGCCGAGCTGTGGAACCAGCCAGTCCCTGCTTGGACCAGATTCCTTGCCGGTCAATATCTCGACCTGCTGCCCATTAGCCAGTTTGTAGGTTAATGGAACAATCCGCCCGTTGACCTTCGCGCCCTTGCAGCGGTGCCCGACGTCGGTATGTACATGGTAGGCGAAATCCAGCGGCGTGCCATTCGCCGGAAGATCTACAACATCACCGCGTGGACTGATTACATAAATTCTGTCCTCGAATATTTCATTTTGTACCTGGCTCAGAAAATCCTCGTCGCTGGCATCATCCTTGACCGGCTCCAGCAGCCGGCGTAGCCAGGCAACTTTTTGTTCAAAAGCGCGGTCGTGTTTTCCGCGCTCCTTGTACTGCCAGTGGGCGGCCACGCCGAGCTCTGCATGTTCATGCATCTCCTCGGTTCGAATCTGAATCTCCAGCGGTTTCGCCTGCGGACCGATGACCGCAGTGTGCAAAGACTGGTACTGGTTCTCCTTTGGAGTCGCGATGTAATCGTCAAATTCGCCCTGAACATACGGCCATATGCCGTGCACAATCCCTAACGCGGCATAACAATCGGATACGTTGCCAACCAGGATGCGGATCGCCCTGATATCAAAAACCTCGTCGAAGGCAAGGCCCTTGCGCTGCATTTTCCGCCAGATGCTGTAGATGTGCTTTGGCCGGCCGCTGATTTCCGCCTTGATACCGGCTTTTCCCAGTTCCTTTTGCAGCAAGTCCTGAACACGACCGATGTAGGTCTCGCGATCTTCACGCCGTTCTCGCAAATCACTTGCGATACGTCGATAAGATTCCGGTTCCAGGTAACGAAAGGCCAGATCCTCGAGTTCCCACTTCAGCTGCCAGATGCCCAACCGGTTAGCCAATGGGGCGAAAATGACCCGGGTTTCGGTCGCCGCACGTCGTTGTTCAGCGACTGGCGAATTTTTCAAAGACTGCATGCGATACAGTTGGTCTGCCACCCGAACCAGCACCAGGCGGACATCGGATACCACCGTCAGCAACATTTTCCTTAACGCTTCCGCCTGATCGCCACCCAGCCCGCCATGTCTTGGTATGTCGCCGGGGATACGGGTGCGATCGAGTTTGACCAACTGGTCGGCGAGCCTGGCTATCGATCCGCCGAATTTCGCCTCGACGGTGTCGCGCGTCAGACATTCGGACGAAATTGCCGGAAAGAGGGCGGCGGCACTGATAATCGCAGGGTCTGCGGTCAGTTTTGCCACGGTATCTGAAACCGCAACGGCTCGCTCCAGGCACAGGCGTCCCACTTCGCCCTGTGCGGCCAGAATATCCGCCAGCCAGGCCATCGTGTCTACGTTCGTTTCTGTGATTTTTCCAGACATGTTTAGAGTGGTTTTGAAGGTACTTTTTCGTGTTTGACCGGGGGAATACCGGTATCATACGGGGCTTCATAATATCTTGCCGTTCGGGAGGCGTGAATGCGGGTTTTTCTAGTGTTGGCCGGTCTTTTGTTACTGCCTTTTAGCAGTTATTCCGAGTCATTCGAAATCAGCGCCAATAATGATGCCGTCAAATTTGGCTTTGGCTGGAATTTGCGGCAACAACGACTGGCAATGGATACGTCCTGGCTGCATAACAAGGACCGGGGCGATGTTGTTGCCCTGGGCATAAACGTAACGGGTTTCGCGACCAGCGGTCAGAGCCCGATCGAAGCCGGTCTGGGTGGAAAGATCGTGTACGCCAATCCGGATAACCTGAGTCTGGATGGCGGCGGGCTGGCTCCGGGTGGCTTCCTGTCCTACAACTTTCCAAACTCCAATCGGTTCACGCTTTATGGCCATTTGTATTATGCACCCGATATCCTGAGCTTCGGGGACAACGATTCCTATACCGAATATGACCTTCGCTTGTATTACTTGGTTATTGATGATGCAGAACTTTTTCTCGGCGTTCGGAAAATACGAGTTAAATATGACGGCAACCCGAAGGTGAATTTTGATAGCGGCCTGAATGTCGGTCTGAAGATAAGGTTTTAGTCTCGTTATGGCCGGTCACAGTAAGTGGGCAAATATTCAGCATCGAAAGGGTGCCCAGGACAAAAAACGCAGCAAGCTGTTTACCAAGCTGATACGTGAAATAACCATCGCCGCAAGAATGGGTGGACCGGATCCCGATGCCAATCCGCGGCTACGTCTGGCGATCGATAAGGCCAGGGGCCAGAGCATGCCCAAAGACAATATCGCGCGAGGGATCAAGCGAGGGGCAGGCGAGACGGATGGCACCGATTACGAAGAAATCCGCTATGAAGGTTACGGTCCGGGCGGCGTTGCGGTCCTGGTGGATTGTCTGACCGACAATCGCAACCGGACAGTCGCCGAGGTCCGCCACGCATTTACCAAGCATGGAGGTAATCTCGGTGCGGACGGATCGGTTGCCTACCTGTTCAATCATGTAGGGCAAATCAGCTTGCCAACAGGCATGGATGAAGATCAGGTCATGGAGGTCGCGCTGGATGCGGGCGCAGAGGATGTCATCAGCAATGATGATTCCTCCATCGATGTGATTACCGACCCGCAGGAATTTGAGTCGGTCAGGGATGCGCTTGCCACCGCCGGCTTTGAATCCGAGACAGCAGAAGTGACCCATCGCGCAAGCACAGCCGCTGAACTGGCCGAAAAAGATGCCGTGCGCATGATCAAATTACTGGAAGTACTCGAAGACCTGGATGATGTGCAAAACGTGTATTCCAATGCGGAAATTTCGGAAGAAATTCTGGCCGGTTTATGAGCATGAGACTGCAACGGACAAAGAACGGGCTATGAGCGACAGTGTTCGCATATTGGGAATAGACCCTGGGTCCCGGGTGACGGGGTTTGGCCTGATAGTCGCCGAGGGAACCAGGTACAGCTATCTCGCATCAGGATGTATCCGCACGCCATCCGGCGATTTTGCGGGTCGCTTGCGGGAAATCTATCAGCAGGTTGGCAAGATTAGCCGCGAGCACCAGCCCCACGAGGTGGCTATCGAGGGCGTTTTCGTCAGTCGTAACGTAGCGACAGCGTTAAAACTGGGGCAGGCACGGGCGGCCGCAATGTGCGCTACATTTGCGCTGGACCTGCCGGTTTTCGAATATGCTCCCCGGCAAATCAAGCAATCCGTCGTTGGCACGGGCAAGGCGGAAAAGGTCCAGGTCGAACACATGGTCAGGGCGCTGTTAAAACTCGACGGCCAGATTCAGAGTGATGCCGCCGATGCGCTGGCGGTAGCGCTTTGCCATGCGAGCCTTAGAAACAGCGCTGTACTTCTGGCTGCGTCCCAGGCACAGGCATGATTGGATTCATTCGTGGGCGCCTGGTCGAGAAAAAAGCACCGTTGTTGCTGGTAGATGTTGCTGGTATCGGCTACGAAATCGAGGTACCGCTGTCGACCCTGTACGAATTGCCCAATATCGGCCAGGAAGTTGCTTTGAAAACGCATCTGCTGGTACGCGAGGATGCGCACACCTTGTTCGGTTTTGCCAGCGAACCTGAACGAAGCCTGTTCCGAAACCTGCTGAAAATTTCTGGTGTCGGGGCGCGCCTGGCGCTGGCTATTCTGTCTGGAACCAGCGTCGATGGTTTCGTTCGCTGTGTGGAGGAAGACGACACGGCGTCGCTAATCAAGATTCCGGGGGTTGGCAAGAAGACCGCCGAGCGGCTGGTGATGGAGATGCGCGACCGGCTTCGTGACATCGGTCAGATAACGGGGGCAGGGAAATCGGGCCGCGTTACCAGCGAACCAGCCGACGAGGCTTTTGGCGCGTTGGTGGCGCTGGGATATAAACCCGCAGAGGTCACACGTATGATAGCTAACGTCGATAGTGCGGACATGGATACAGAAGAACTGATCCGACAGGTTCTTAAACAGGCTGCGCGATAAAAAATGCTGGAACAAGACAGACTCATTAGCGCCGGTGGCAATCCCGAAGATCAGGCCTTCGATCGGGCTATTCGCCCCCGTTTGCTTAAAGAATTCGTCGGTCAGGCTACCGTCAAAAAGCAAATGGACATATTTATTCGTGCTGCTCGCAATCGCGAACAAGCTATGGATCATGTGCTTATATTCGGCCCCCCCGGGCTGGGCAAGACCACCCTGGCTCATGTCATCGCCAATGAACTCAAGGTCAACTTGCGGCACACCTCAGGCCCGGTCCTGGAACGTGCCGGAGATCTGGCCGCATTGCTGACCAATCTGGAGCCGCATGATGTGCTGTTTGTCGACGAGATTCACCGGCTCAGCCCGGTCGTAGAAGAGGTCCTGTACCCGGCGCTGGAAGATTTCCAGCTGGACATCATGATTGGCGAAGGACCGTCCGCTCGTTCGATCAAGCTGGATGTACCGCCGTTTACACTGGTTGGAGCGACCACCAGGGCAGGCCTGCTTACCTCACCGCTGCGGGATCGCTTTGGCATTGTCCAGCGCCTGGAATTTTACAGCGCCGATGAATTGGCTTATATCGTGCAACGCTCGGCGGGCATTATGAATCTGAAAATAGAGGAGTTGGGCGCAAAGCAAATTGCCTCCCGCTCAAGGGGTACGCCGAGGATTGCCAATCGCCTGCTGAGACGAGTTCGCGACTATGCGGAAGTCGAAGCCGATGGTGTGGTCACGGCGGATGTTTCGATTGCGGCCATGGATTTGCTGGCGGTTGACCAGGAAGGTTTTGACCTGCAGGACCGGAAACTTCTGCTGACGATTATCGAGAAGTTTGCCGGGGGTCCGGTTGGCATAGACAGCCTTTCGGCTGCTCTGAGCGAAGAAAGGGGTACTATCGAGGATGTGATTGAGCCATTTTTGATACAGCAGGGCTTCCTGGTCCGATCATCCCGCGGACGAATGGCGAGCGCCAGCGCTTACCGTCATTTCGGTTTGGAGCCACCGGCCAAAGATCGCTCGGATATTCTCCCTCTTTTTGACGATAAATGACGGGCCCGGGACCGATGGCGAAATCTGCTGAGCAACTGGAATCTGCGGAGCCCTTCGCCATCCAGGTTCGTGTTTATTATGAGGACACGGACGCCGCCGGTGTTGTCTATTACGCGAATTATCTGAAATTCATGGAACGCGCCAGAACCGACTACCTGCGCTCACTCGGTATTGGCCACCAGGCCCGCCTGAAGAGCGGGGAGAATCTCGCGTTCATTGTGGTCAATGCAGATATCAGTTATCACAAACCGGCAAAACTCGATGATGAGTTGTGGGTAAGTTCACTACTGAGCAAGCGTGGCCGCAGTGTCCTGATATTCGAGCAACAGGTCCGTCGGGATAATGCGGATGGTGAGTTGTTATGCAGCGGGCGTATAAGAGCTGCCTGCGTTTATGCGGACAGTTTCAAGCCACGATCAATGCCAGACTTGATTGGCAGACAAACAACAATAGCTAAGGAGAGCAACTGAATGAGCGGTGATTTATCTTTTCTGCGCCTGATCCTCGAGGCAAGCATTATCGTTCAACTGGTGATGCTGATGCTGGCGGCCGCGTCAATTGCATCCTGGGCGGTCATCCTGAAAAAACGCCGGGTACTTAACCATGCGACTAGCCTGGCCGATTCCTTTGAGCAGCAATTCTGGTCCGGTGGCGACCTGACCGCGATGTATCAAACGATCAGCAAGCGAAAACAGCCGGCCACGGGCATGGAGAGTATTTTCGAGGGTGGTTTCCGGGAGTTCATGCGCCTGCGGTCGGAACCGGAAATCGATCAGGCCAAAATGATGGAAAGCAGTCAGCGGGCAATGCGGGTCTCGCAGATGCGCGAGGTCGATCGTCTCGAGCGTAACCTGGCGATGCTGGCGACGATCGGTTCAACCAGTCCTTATGTTGGCTTGTTCGGAACGGTATGGGGGATCATGAACTCGTTCAGCCAGCTGGGCAACGTCAAACACGCGACGCTCGCCATGGTTGCACCGGGTATTGCGGAGGCACTGGTGGCGACGGCGATGGGGCTGTTTGCCGCGATCCCGGCGGTGATCGCCTATAACCGCTATGCCGACCAGGTAACGCGTCTCGAAAACCGCTATGACACCTTTGCCGAAGAGTTCGTATCCATCCTCCAGCGTCACACACCACGCAGCAAGCCGGGGAGCTGATCATGGCAAAAAACAACCAACGAAGACTGATGAGCGAGATAAATGTCGTTCCGTATATCGATGTCATGCTGGTGTTGTTGATTATTTTCATGGTGACCGCGCCGCTGCTGACCCAGGGCATAGAAGTGGAATTGCCGGATGCCGCGGCCGAACCACTGGACGATGACTTGTTGCGGGATTATCAGCCGCTGATATTGAGCATCAACGCCGATGGCGATCTGTTTCTGAATATTGGCAAGGACGAGGAACAGGCTATCGACGAGGCAACCGTGGTTGCACGAACGCTGGCGGTTCTGCGCCGGGAGCCGCAGACACCGATCCTGGTGCGGGCCGATGAGACGGTGGCTTATGGGCGGGTGGTGACTGCGATGGTGTTGCTCCAGCAAGCTGGCGCGAAGAAACTCGGCTTCGTTACCGACGCGATGGAAGAACTTCCGGTGAGGAGAGAGTAACCGGGCATGCTTGGCTTTTATCGCGAATATCGTAGCGCCCTGATCAAGTCATCGGTCTTGCACCTGATAATGTTCGGCCTGCTTAGCGTAAGCCTCGCCCGTAGTGCGGTATTCAACGCACCGCCCCCGCAAATCAGGATCCAGGCCACCGTCGTGGACGAGGCGCGAATACAGCAGGAAATAGCGGCGCTCGAGGAAGCTGAGCAGGAAGTGCAGCGTGCGGCCGATGCAAAGCTGGAAAAAGCACGCCGGCAGAGGCGGGAAGAAGAACGACGTACGAAAGCCGCCGAGGACAAACGCCGACAGGATCGACTGAACGAGCAAAAACGCGTTGCCGAGGACCAACGACGCCGGGAGGTGGCGGAAGACCGGGCGGCGCGAGAGCTGAGAGGCCTGGAAGAGCAACGCAGCGCAGAGCAAATCCGGCTGGCACGCTTGCGCAAAGAACAGAAACAGGCCGAGGACGCGCGCAGAAGAGCGCAGGCCGATGCAGATGCCAGGATTCAGGCGCAAATCGAGGCGGATCTCAATGCCGAGCTGGAGCTAGAGCAGTCCAGGCTGGATGCACAAGAAGCCGGTTTACTGGACCAGTACAAGGCAATGATCGAGCAAAATATCAGTGTCAAAACAAAGTCAGATCCTGGTTTTGAAGTCAATAAGAGACAAGCAAAGAGGATGTAGATCAGGACGGTAAGGTACGTTAGTTCATTTGAGAGTACTAGAATCTTTTTCC
>JAPUHG010000174.1 GCA_027297845.1 Gammaproteobacteria bacterium
TGCCGAATCGGCGATCACCGCAACCTTTACCCTGGTGTGGGCGGATAGCTGTTGTTTGTGCATGTCATCGGCTTTGCTTGCACTCACCTCGCCAAATTTTGCGGCGACCGAAAACACTTCCTCGGGATGATTGACGTGAACATGAATCTTGACCTTGCGGTTGGTTCCCGCAATGACCATGCTGCTGCCAAGCGCCGAAACCTGTTCACGAAGTTTGCGCCGATCGATGCCATTGCCGGTGACCATGCACTCCGTGCAATATCGGTATTCAAGGTCTTCGACCTCGCCTGCGTCGATGTCAAAGTCGCTGTCTTTGATCTCGGACAGCTCCCAGCTTTGTTTCAGCGAACCCGAGACTACAAAATCCTGTATTCCCTGCAACAGATCGACAAAGCCCTGGGCGCCTGCGTCAACTACCCCGGCCTTGCGCAGTACTTCAAGCTGTTTTGGCGTGTTCGCCAGCGATTGCCTGGCTGTTTCCAGCCCATGACTGAGTAAGGCGATGAAATCGGAGTTGGCCTCTTTTTCGTACCAGTTGGCGACTGCGCGGGCGTAGTCCCTGAGCACCGTCAGGATCGTGCCTTCGACCGGTTTTTGCAGCGCCTGTTCGGCATAATCCGCGCCACTGGTAACGGCCGCGGAGAACTGCATGGTATTCATGATTTTGCATTCGGCCGCGGAGTCACACAATCCCTGGAAAAACTGGGCAAGGATCGCGCCGGAGTTTCCACGCGCGCCATCCAGTGCGGCATCGGCCGTGCTAATCAGGGTTTTTCCGACATGGCCATGACTTTTGCTGTTCAATGCGCGAATCATGGTTTGCATCGTCAGGGCCAGGTTGGTCCCGGTGTCGCCATCGGGAACCGGGAAAACATTGATGCGGTTCAGTCGTTCCTGGTCGGCAATAACATTCAGCATGCCGGCGCGCAGGGCGCGGGACATCCTGTATCCGTCAAGATAGCGAATGGCGACAATAGATCGTCGATTGTCAGTCGCGGGCATCGTCAAGCGCCTGGCCCGCATATTTCACCGAGGATCACGGATGCTGGGTGGGGGATCGGGCGGCTGAGGGCAGGCCTGGAGCGAAACCCATAGTGGTAGCTATGGGTTGAGTGAAGACCAGGCTCAGCTGTCCGAGTACCAGCCAGGGCCGTGATAGGTTGCCGATGGCGTAAAAGCTGAAATCGAATATCAACGGACCGATGCCTCAAAATTTCTGATCCTTTCATTTCTTACAACCAGGCGGCTACCGACTTGGTGAAATATACGGGCTAATCCTGATTCAAAACAAAACGCTGACCGTTGTATTGCAAGACTATCCCTTGCGAAGTGATTGACTCCAGCAATGGTCCTTCGCGAAGACGCTCCCCCGCAAGATATTTTTTCATATTGACGAAAGCGAAACGGTCGCTCGCCACATCACTGTAAACATGCACATCCAGGTGCAAATCCGTTAGTGAGATTAGACCTTTTAACCGCAACTCCTCGAGCGTCGGCAGCAATTCCTCCGCGGTTTGCTCGTTTGTCACCAGTTCGATAATCGAGCCGGCGAATGACCGAGGGTCATTTGCCGAAGGCGTGGTGGAACTCAAAAATTCGTTCATCTCCTTTTCCGTCATGACGGTCACGCTGCCCGCGCTCGTTTGTTTCTCTAACGGGGTTGTGACGCTGTCGGGACCATCGTCTTTTGGCCTGGTTGCAGCAGCCTCCTGCGAAAGCGGGCGAACATCACCGCGTTGCCCGGCTGGCATTGCTTCATCGCTGGCTTCGATGGCGACCAAGCCTCGGTCCGATCGCTCACCGGTCGCAGAAACCTGCTCCTCGACAGCATCGGGCCACATGACAAAAGCCAGTACCAAAACGTTGACGATCAGCAAGACCGCAAGCACCGGAACCCAGGTCGGGACAGTCTGCCTAACCTTCCCCTGGCGCACAGCCGCGTGGCCGGGACCAAGCTGTTGTTGACGTTGGTTTTCCGATTTCTGCAGTGCGTCGAGTATGAAAGACATGATTTCGTATGCAGGCTAATTTCTGATTAAAACCGGTGTGCCCGGCTGCCTGTTGGCACTGGCCAGCGTTATCAGTGTCTGGGTCCCGGCGATGCCGTCGATACGTAGCCGGTTCTTGCGTTGAAACTCGCGTACCAGTTGCTGTAGTTCCTGATCGAACAAATCCGAATCAAGCATGGCCGTGGGATAGCCGTTCAGCTTATCCAGGCTTTCCCGGAGCCAGCGCACGTCGGTACCGGTCATTCCCAGCGACAGCGTACGATTGTCATTGGAAACCGGGCGCCAGATGAGCAGATAATCGCCGAACCAGAATCTTGCGATGGCCTCCATGGAAACGCCAAAGGTGTTGACTCCGATGCGTAGCTCAGCGACTTCATCGTCCAGTGAACTCATAACCAGGTTGTGCTCCAGGCCTTGCTCATCGAGCAGCGTCAGAATGACCGGCCGGTTGTGCTGTCTTAGCTGCGCCCAGCTACCGCGCTGGTATACACATTGCAGGCCTTGCTCTACGGCTTGCTGGCAAGCGGCTGTATCGCCGGCCCGGTAAGTCCCGTTCCACAACTCAAACAGTGTTGTGAACGCGCTGTCGGTTCCGGTTTCGGCGGCATTTTTTTGCAAAATGGACTGCAGACTCTCAGACACTTGCAGGGGAGGTGGCTCATCGACCGCGGATGCGATTTGGTTTTCCGGTTGCGATACTGGCGTCGGGCTTACCGATCGGATATCGGGGGTCATTGGTGTGCGTTGTCCAAGCAGGTGGCCAACCCCCATCGCCAGGGCGGCCGTGGCGCCCAGCATCAGTACGCCGGCAGTCCAGCGCAGCCAGACCGGTTTGTATAGTCGGCCTTGTATTTCGGCTGCTGCTTCACGAACCAGCGCGCTGTTAATAGTTGTGAGTTCTCGTGTATAGGCGCCCAGCAGGGCGCGATCCGCGATCACGTTGATCAGGCGTGGCACGCCGCCCGATAACCTGAAGATTTCCCGCCTGGCCGAGGGCAGAAATATCTCGCTGGTAGCACCGGCAATTGCCAGCCTGTGTTGCAGATAAGCTGCCGATTCGTTCCGGTCCAGTGGTTGCAAATGGAAGCGGCTGGTAATCCGTTGCGCGAGTTGCCTGAGGTCATTCCTGGACAACAGCTCCCTCAGTTCGGGCTGACCGACCAGGATTATCTGCAGCAATTTCTGTTTAGTGGTTTCCAGGTTGGTCAGCAGGCGTACCTGCTCCAGGACGTCTGCCGACAGGTTTTGTGCTTCATCGACCATCAGCACGACCCGCCTGCCATCTGCATAAGCCTGCAGCAGATGCTTGTTTAGCGCATCGACCAGGTCCTTTTCGCTGTGCTTCTTTGCCAGGGAAACGTGCAGCTCCTGGCAGATGGTCTCCAGAAAATCTCCGGGCCCCAGCCGTGGATTGACGATCAGGGCGACATCCACATTCTCGGGCAACTGCTCGAGCAGGCTCCTGACCAGCGTGGTCTTGCCGGTGCCGACCTCACCGGTCAGCTGGATGAATCCCCCACTCTCGGTGATGCCATACAACAGGTGTGCCATGGCATCGGCGTGCCTCTCGCTGAGGTACAGATACCGCGGGTCCGGCGTAATCGAGAATGGTTTCTCGCTGAGTCCAAAAAAACTGGTATACATTTTATGTGCGCGTTACGGCGTCTTCTGTCGGGCGCCCGACACCGATGATGCCCGTTTGCCGGGCCTGCTCACAAGTGCAGAAGGCAATTAGCGGGTCTTATGTTGCCCTCGCCGCAACGCAGCATCGCCGTATCGATCCGCTACTTCGCCGAGGAGTTGATCCACTTTACGGTTTTTTGCTCCCCGGTCCCCGGGAAACAGGTCCAGTTGCCGATCCTCACCCAGCCCTGAAACGCCGACCCCCAGCAATCTGAGCTCCGCTCCCGGATGGGCATCCAGCCAGGTGCTCAACAGGTCGCTGGCCATCAGTTGCAGTTCACGAGAACTGTTGGTCGGCGGGTGGAAGGCCTTTTGCCGGCTCAAGGTCGTGAAATCGGGCAACCGCACTTTGATGCCTAACTGGCTGGCAACCCAACCCTTGCGCTGAATTCTTTCCGCTATACGTTCTGTCATTTGCATCAGACAGTGATGCAGCTGCTCGCGATCGCCGATATCCTGGTCAAAGGTTTCCTCGGCGCTCACTGATTTATCCTGGGCGTCTTCACCGACCGGCCGGTTATCGATACCCGCCGCGCGTTCACGCATACGCCGCGCATAACGGCCGAATACCGGCACCACGGCGGCATCATCGGCGGTTCGCAGATCGTGAAATGTTTTGACTCCAGCCTGGTGCAGCCGCGCGGCGGTCTTCGGTCCGATTCCAAACAGCGCCTCGATCGGCAATGGGTCGAGAACCTGTTGCACATGGGCAGGCACAACCTCGCACAGGCCATCCGGTTTCTCGAGATCCGATGCAATCTTGGCGACCAGTTTGTTTGGCCCGATACCGACAGACGCGGTCAGACCGGTATCCGCCAGGATTCTTTGCTTGATGCGCCGGGCGATCTCCACCGGTTGCCCGTGTGCGGGAACCCGGTCGCTTATATCCAGAAAAGCTTCATCCAGAGACAGACCTTCCACGATCGGCGTAATTTCCCTGAAGATCGAGAAAATGATCGCGGATTCCTGCTGGTATCGCGAAATTCTCGGCCTGACGACCGTTGCATTCGGGCAAAGCTGCAATGCGCGGCGCATTGGCATCGCCGATCTGACGCCAAATTTTCTTGCCTCATAACTGGCGGCGGCGACTACACCGCGTGGGCCGGAACCGCCCACCAGGACGGGTTCGTTTAGCAGTTCGGGGTTGTCCTTTTTTTCCACCGACGCATAAAAGGCATCCATATCGACATGCAGTACATGCCGTCGTTCGCCCTTCGCATCGTTAGCGGACGCGGATCGTGACGACTTCTGAGTAGACCGGCGGTTCATGGGGTAGGTGGTTTTGGTCACCGAGTAATAGTTGCAACGTATGGTCTCCGGGTTCCAGTTCCAGCGTGACCTGGGTCTGGCCGCCACCGAAGTGCCGGTAGTGCGCATCCGAGGGTATGGCCTGTCCCATCGGCGGCAAGGGCGCGTCGATGATCAGGTGGTGGTGGCCGGTCCCGGCTCTTTCCACGCCCGCGGGAGCGACGCCCATGCCAGCCAGGCCGAATACGACCGTTACCGGGCTTTCCAGTTCTTCGCCATCGACCGGTGAGATGATGCGGACCGCCGCGCCGTCGCTTGCTGGCGTCGGACTGGCATCAGATGCCATGACGATCAGCGGCAACAGGACAAACAATGGGAAAAGCAACCTGGCGCTCATTTTTCTCTCCGGTGTGTACAGGCACCCTGCTTTATAAGGTCAGGGCGGTATAAATTACGCCAACCAGTATGGTTGTAATCATCGCTACTATATATGCGACGCTAAGCAGTGCCCACCTGATGAAAGTCGCAATATGGCCCTGTTGATATACCCTGCGCAGCGCCTTGTAAAGATAAACCGGCTGAATATACAAAATCACGACGGCTGTATAAATTCCGACCAGCCAGTCGGGGACGTGGAGAAAGTCCTGGTTTGCATGGACGATTATCGTTAGCGTGACGATCAAAAAGAAGAAGGCATGGTAATGCACGGTGAACAACAGATGTTCGACGTAATAGCGGCCGCTACCTAGATAAAGAACTTTTAGCGCGAGTGCTAAGAGGGGCAGGAAAATAAACATCATCGCAGGCAGGTTATCGAGCATCGCCTTGCCAAAGGACTTGCCCTTATCGCGTTCAATCTTCCTGCAGGCGGCCGTTATTCTTTCTTCGCCGATCCGCTCGTTCAGCCAGCCCCAGCCAAAGTCATATTCGAGCTCGTCGCATTTCGAGACTTTACTATTTTCTTCCCTGGCGGTTTCTGCGACTTCCGTCTCCTGCTCGATGGACTTGGCCGGCTCGTTCGCAGCGGCGATTTCCCGGGGTGCATCGGCAACGGCGTCCTCGTAGGGCGATGCGCCGGATATTGCATCGACCGCGGCAGAACCAGGCTCGGCCTTGATGCTGTCGCCGCCGAGTACGATGCGCATGCCATTATCCTCGGATTCGTCCGCCTCATTATCAAGGCCAAGGCTTTCGGCTGCCTTTTTCAACGCCTCAATTTTCTTCTGTCTTTCCGGATCCGGGTCTGTTTGTTGCAGTTGTTCAAGTTCGCTCAGTCGCTCACTGATGGCCTGACCGCCAGCATCGCCATTCGTCGTCACCCGAAACTCACTTGCATTCAGGCTCCAGACCAGGAAGAAAATGATGCTCAGGACCAGGTACATTCGAAACGGCGGCATGTATCGGGCTCGCCGGCCCGCCAGGTAGTCGCTGGTCAGCAGGCCCGGTCGAAACATCAGGGGTTTCAGACTGCGCCACAAGCGCGAGTCCAGTTCGAACAAATCACCAACCGCTTCGCTGATAAGCTCCCACAGGGTTATCAGGCGAACGCGGGATCGCTGCCCGCATTGCCAGCAATACTGGCCATGCAGCGGCGTATCGCAATTCGGGCAATCCAGTGTTTCAGCCTCTGCAACGTCCGCCTGGAAATTGACCGGGTCGCGAAGAATTCTCCGGCTCGCGCGGAACTGATCGCCAAATTTCTCGACGCCGAGTGCCCGCATTCGCGGTGCGTGGTTTTGCAAATAATCGTCGAATACGTCCTGCTTGGCGACCCGGTAGCGGACACAGCGTCGGGGCCAGTCGTCATGCTGGCCCTCTTGCGGATCAATATGGGATATTTCGGCCGACATGAACCCCGGGATGGTCAGCATCTCCGCGACATGGTCTTCGAGCCAGGCGTCGTACTCGGTCAGGATGTCCGGACTTACATCCAGAGTGACTTCGTAAATCAGTTGTCCGTGTGCAGAATCCAATTCAGACGATCACAGTGGCCTGGCAATGATCAGGCAACGGCATCCTTTGGTTGATCTATGCTGGATTCTAGTTCGGCGGTGAGCGTGCCAAGTTCGTGTGAGTCAAAATCATCCACTTTCACCACTTCCATGACTGCCTTATCCAGTTCACGGAGCGTCTGCGCCTGATCCTCAGTCAAAACGCCGGCGATGACTGCCTCATCGATTTGCTCCAGTGGATGTGGCGAGCTGACTTTCCCATCTCTGACTGCCTGCTTGAGCATTTTTTCCACTGGCTCCGCTGCAATCGCCATCTCCATGGTTTGTTGCAGCATTCCCAATGGGTTTCCAGGGTCGGCGGTTTTATACGCGCCATGAGTGACTCTTTCCCTGGCCATGCTCGGACTGATCATGAGCGCGGTCACTTCGGCGCCGAGCTTGTCGCTGGGTGCGTTGTAGGTCAGGCCACGCGGAAATACCAGGAACCGCAGCATGGTGGCGACGCCGCGGTTGGGGAAATTGCGCAGGAAGCCGTGCAGTTGTTCCTGAGCCGTATAAAGCAGGTGGCGACAGGCCCAGGTTACGATTGGCAAATCGTCGGCCGGACGTCCCTGGTTCTCATAATGCTTGAGCACCATCGAGGCGAGGAAAGTCGCACTGAGCACGTCACCAAGACGTGCCGACAGCAACTCACGTTTCTTGAGGTCGCCGCCCAGTGTCAGCATCGCCCAATCGGCGGCGAGCGCGAACGCGGCGCTGTACCGATTGATGTGTTGGTAATAACGCCGGGTAGGTCCTTCGGCCGGTACTGCGGTGTAACGTGCATTGGTCAGCGCCAGGCTGATACTGCGCACCGCATTACTAATGGCAAAACCAATATGGCCAAACAGCGCCTCATCGAAATTCTTTAGTCCTTCGACCCGGTCTTCATTGCGTGCGGCTTCCAGTTCCTTGAGCACATAAGGGTGGCAGCGAATCGCGCCCTGGCCAAAAATAATCAGGCTGCGCGTCAGAATGTTTGCACCTTCCACAGTGATCGCGATCGGAACCGATTGCCAACCCCTGGCGAGGTAGTTGGAGGGGCCGAGACAAACGCCCTTGCCGCCATGAACATCCATCGCGTCGTTGGCAACGACACGCCCCATCTCGGTGCAGTGATACTTCAAGATGGCGGATGCCACGGAGGGTTTTGCCCCCTCACCAACTGCCGCCGCCGTGACACTGCGCCCTGCATCCATAATGTAGGTCATGCCGGTCAGCCTGGCGATCGCTTCACTGACGCCTTCGAATCGCCCGATCGGGAGATTGAACTGCTGGCGAATTCGGGCATAGGCTCCGGTCGCATAGGCTGCGGCTTTCGCGCCACCGGTGGCATTCGATGGCAGGGATATGCAACGCCCGACTGCCAGTTGTTCCATCAGCATGCGCCAGCCTTGGCCTGCCATTTCTGGTCCGCCAATAATGACATCCAGGGGTACAAATACGTTCTTCCCACTGGTAGGCCCATTCTGAAATGGATTATTCAGTGGCAGATGCCGGCGTCCGTAAACGACACCTTTTGTTTTTGTTGGAATCAGCGCCGCGGTGATGCCTAAATCCTCTTCTTCGCCGATCAGGTGGTCCGGGTCATACAGCCTGAAAGCGAGACCGAGCACGGTCGCGATCGGCGCCAGCGTGATATAGCGCTTGTCCCAGGTCAGCCGGATACCAGTAATTTCCTTGCCTTCCCACTGGTCCTTGCAAATGATCCCGGTGTCGGGAATCGACGCAGCATCCGATCCTGCGCGCGGACTGGTCAGGGCAAAGCAAGGGACTTCCTCACCAGACGCCAGACCGGGCAGATAGCGGTCGTTTTGTTCATCCGTACCGTAATGAAGCAACAACTCGGCGGGGCCCAGCGAATTTGGCACCGCTATCGTGGACACGGCCGTCGCCGAAACGCTGGCAACCTTGATCAGGACCTGGGAATGGCCATACGCCGAAAATTCCAGACCGCCATATTTCTTTGGAATAATCATCGCGAAAAACCCGTTTTTCTTGATGAATTCCCAAACTTCGGGAGGCAGGTCGCCACGTTCATGGGTGATGTGCCAGTCATCCAGCATCCGGCACAGTTCCTCGACCGGTCCATCGATAAAAGCCTGCTCTTCGCGGCTCAGTGTCGCCGCGGGCAATTTTTCCAGTTTGTCCCAGTCAGGCAAGCCGGTAAAAAGCTCGCCCTCCCACCAGACCGAACCCGCTTCGAGCGCCTCGCGTTCGGTGGATGACATGCTGGGGACCAATTTGCGGTAGAAGTTCATCATCGGCCGGGTTAGAAACGGCCTGCGCAGCGCTTTGATGTTCAACATTAGCAATGCCGCAAACAAAACCCACAGCAGCGCCTTCCAAAGGATGATTGCGGCGCCAAAATAGGAATACACCGCCAGCAGCAAGCCGATGGTCAAGGTAGACAATGGCAGCGAAATCCGCCGGTAGCTCAGGAAGCCCGCAGTACCGAAAAAAAGCAGAAACCAGGTGAATGCCATCATGCGAATTGTCCTCTAATCCGGGCGCCAACAAGAATAAGGCGCTGCGTGGCATCCTGCATCCAGCGGGCTACCAGCTAACAATATACCGTAAATGGGGCGAATGGCGTTTGCTTTGGATCAATTCAGGTGCGCCGGCGGCCAGATTCCCGACCCCGCATTACTAAAGCCCACATGCCGGCTAACCCAACAAATCCTTGACGCCATCACGCTCTTCGCGCAGTTCAGCCTCGGTCTGGTCCATTCGCTGGCGGCTGAAATCGTTGATCTCGAGACCGTCCACGATCTGGTACTCACCATCGGCGCAGGTGACCGGGCAGGAGTAAAAGATGCCCTCGGCAATTCCGTAGCTGCCATCGGAGGGTATAGCCATGCTGACCCAGTCGCCATCAGGCGATCCAAGGATCCAGTCACGCAGGTGGTCGATCGCGGCGGAAGCCGCGGAGGCAGCCGAAGATAATCCCCGAGCCTTGATAATAGCTGCGCCGCGCTGCTGAACTGTCGGGATGAACTCGTTGCCGATCCAGGCAACATCGACCTTCTCGCTGGCCGGTTCGCCGTCTATCTGACAGTGAAAAATATCCGGGTATTGGGTCGCAGAGTGGTTTCCCCAGATGGTCATTTTCTGAATCTGACTGACATGCGAATCGGTTTTCGCCGCCAGCTGGGTCATGGCCCGGTTGTGATCCAGCCGGGTCATCGCCGTAAAATTCGCGGGGTTAAGATCAGGCGCGTTCTTTTGAGCGATCAACGCGTTGGTGTTGGCCGGATTTCCAACCACCAGGATCCTGATGTCGCGACTGGCGTTTTCGTTAAGTGCTTTGCCCTGGGCGGAAAATATTTTCGCATTTTCCAGCAACAGGTCTTTGCGTTCCATGCCCGGGCCGCGTGGCTTGGCGCCAACGAGAATCGCGTAATCGGCGTCTTTGAATGCGACCGCTGCATCGGTTGTTGAGATCACATCGTGCAGAGTGTCAAAGGCACAATCGCGCAACTCCATTTCCACGCCTTTCAGCGCGTCGATTGCCGGCGGGATTTCCAGCAACTGCAAGATGACGGGCTGATCGCTGCCCAGCATCTGGCCGGAGGCGATGCGAAATGACAGTTGATAACCAATTTGTCCGGCGGCGCCGGTGATGCTGATGCGTACAGGATTTTTCATGTGGTTGGCTTTTTTTAGGGTCGGGAAGAGGAATAAATTGTAGCACCTGATGTTGCAAACCCCTACCCGAAACAGGCAGGAAAAAGTGCTGTGATTATGATGCTTGAGAGCCAGAGGGCTTTCTTGCTGTCCGCTGACAAATGCGCACAATCCGCGCAAAAATTTTGCGTTTTTCCGATCTCCTGTCTGCTGGCAATCCGGCGCCAAATGGCCGACTTTGACCCGACCGATCGGGGAAATACTGCGGATCGGGATCGGGGAAACGCCGCGATCTAATAAAAAAGACAAACATAAGTCATTGTTTAACAAAAAGAAATATGTATCTCCGAAAAGTTGGAAGGGGGATGCTTGTAATTTGGACGTTTAGTGTTATTGTGGAGTACAACACCCCTGCACCAAAGGGGCTTTAATTCGCAACGCGACGACGAAAACAGGAGAGACGGCATGAACGCCTGGACAGATCAAATTCGCAACATTCCCGCCAGCC
>JAPUHG010000175.1 GCA_027297845.1 Gammaproteobacteria bacterium
CATTGGACAGAATCATCAATTTCTTTACCGAAGAAAGGCGCGGCCAATTACTCATGGATCTGTCGCTGAATATCAAAGCGTTGATCTCCCAACGGCTGATACCGCGAGAGGGTAGCAAGGGGCGAGTCGCAGCAATGGAAATCCTGCTGGCATCGCCACTGATCAACGACCTGATCCTCCGCGGTGAGATCCACCAGCTCAAGGAAATCATGGCCAAATCGAATCGCCTGGGGATGCAGACCTTCGATCAGGCTTTGTTTGAATTATACGAGGCTGGGACTATTGCCTATGACAATGCGATGCGTAACGCAGATTCAAAGAATGAGCTCCGTTTGCGGATCAAGCTGGAAAGCGAGCGGGATTCTTCGAGCGATGATGCGGCAGCCGAAAATCTCGCGGTTGTTGGTGAGGAAAAATAGCCTGCATATTGCGGGCTGACTGCTGGAGCAGGGACTGATTCCGGCTGCCTGAAAACAAGGATATACAATGAACACAAAGCCTTTATTCAAACTGATGGTGGAAAAGAACGCTTCCGATCTTTTCTTTACGACTTATGCGCCGGTAAAAATCAAGATCGAGGGCCGCATCATGCCGGTCAACAAGATTGAACTGACGCCAAAAATGGTCAAACAGGCCGCGCTTGGCCTGATGAATGAAGAACAGATCGAGTTCTTCAACAAGCATCTCGAAGTCGATTTCGCTATTTCCGAGCCGGGGCTGGGCCGGTTCCGCGCCAATGTTTTCCATCAGCGCGGCAATGTGGCCATGGTCCTGCGCTATGTTACTTCCGAGATGCCGCGTCTGGATGACCTGGGATTGCCGCTGGTGCTCAAGGATCTGGCGATGATCAAACGCGGCCTGATCCTGATGGTTGGCGCGACCGGATCGGGCAAGTCAACGACGCTCGCGGCGATGATCAATCACCGCAACGAAAAGGTTTCCGAACACATTATTACCATCGAAGATCCGATCGAGTTTCTGCACCCCAACCTGAAATGCATCATCAACCAGCGCGAGCTGGGGCTGGATACCCGGTCTTATGAAATCGCCCTGCGCAGCGCGATGCGCGCGGCACCCGATGTCATCCAGATCGGCGAGATCCGCGACCGCACGACCATGGATGCCGCGCTGACCCTGGCGGGGACGGGACACCTGGCGATCGCGACCCTGCACGCGAATAACGCGCCGGAAACACTCGACCGGATCATCAACATGTATCCGGTCCAGCAGCAGGCGCAGATTTTCATGGACTTGTCCCAATATATGAAAGCAATCATTTCGCAACGGTTGGTTATGGGCAAGGACAAACGCCGGGTGGCCGCGGTGGAAGTCTTGCTCAACACCCCCCATATTTCGGAGCTGACGCTGAAAGGCGATATTTCCGGGGTTAAAGAAGCGCTGGCAGACAGCGACGAAGCTGGAATACAGGATTTCGATACCGCATTGTTCAGCCTTTACCGTGAAGGGCGGATCGAGCTTGAAGAAGCGTTGGTCAACGCCGACTCGAGGACCAATCTGGAAACGAAAATCAACTTCGGCTAACGCGCGCTCCCTGCACCCGGCGATTACCGCCTTGACGCAATATGCGGGCTAGGCAGCGTAAATGCTGCGGGCGTCGAACACCGGTCCGTCGACACAGACTCTTTTCATCGCGGGGCCGTTTTCGGTTTGTATTTCCACGGTGCAGCCGGCACAACCACCCACGGCGCAAGCCATGAATTCTTCCAAACATATCTGGCAGGCCAGATCGAAGTCACGGGCCAGGCTGGCGCTTGCCGCAAGCATGGGCTCAGGCCCGCAGGCAAATATCTCCACCTCGGCCAGCTCTTCCGTACTCATGGCTTGCAGGCAGGCACGCGCCAGTTCGGTGACAAAACCCTTGTAGCATCCGGAAAACCCGGACAGGCTCGCCAGTCGGGAAGCGACACCGATTGATTCCATCAATGGCATGCCTTGGTTGACCTGTTTGCCGGGTCCGGTTACCGGCAACGCTGATTTTTCCGGCTGAAAAGGAAATGGGAGTTCGGAGCCCATTAGAACCAGTGGCTGTTTCGCAGCGCCATCATCGGCGGCCATGCGCTCCGCGAGGAAGATCATCGGTGGAATTCCTACGCCGCCACCGATCAACATGGGCCTGGATTTCTTGCGGCTGGCGACGAATGGATTGCCGATAGGTCCGATGATGCTAACCGAGTCACCGCTTCGACGACTCGACAGATGGCGCAGGCCATCGCCAATGACTTTATAGAGAAGTTCGATCCAGCCTTCCTCCGCGCTGGCCCGCATAATGGAAAGTGGACGCCGCATCGGGACGGCCGGGTCACAACAGACATGGGCGAAGGAGCCGGGCAGGGCGCTGGCGGCGCACCGAGGCGCATGCAAGCGCGTAACGTATTGCTGACCGGGATATTCTTCCTGGGACAGCACCACCGCGTCATCTACAAAAATTGTGCCGCGATGTTCTTGGTCGCCACCGCTCAAGATTTTTTCCCATCGGCGATAGCTGCAAGCACCGCCATGCGTATCGCGACACCGTTGCCAACCTGTTGGCGAACCACCGACTGGCGGCCATCGGCAATTTCACTATCCATTTCGATTCCGCGGTTAATCGGACCCGGGTGCATGACGATCGCGTTTCCTCTGGCCAGCTTAAGACGTTGCGGGGTCAGGCAGTATTGTTTCCGGTAACTATCCAGATCCGGTATATCCCCGGATTGCATGCGCTCCTTTTGCAGGCGCAACATCATGACGACATCACAGTCGGCTATTCCCGCATCAAAATTCGTGTAGCGGCGTCCATGGGTCAGTTCGTTGGATTCCGGGAGCAGGTTTTCGGGGGCAATCAATCGAAGATCATCTACGCCGAGCGCCAGCAGTGCCTGATAGGTCGATCGGGCCACCCGCGAATGACGAATATCGCCGGTGATGGCGATGCTGAGATTTTTGAAATTCTTGTTGTGCTGGCGAATGGTGAAAACATCGAGCAGGCCCTGGGTTGGATGTGATAGCTGACCCTCACCAGCATTGATCAAACTGGCGCGGTCGCCCAATTGAGCGACGATGTTGCTCATCAGACCCGCCGCCTTGTGGCGGACGACAAAAATATCGACGGCCATGGATTGAATGGTGAGCAAGGTGTCCAATACGGTTTCGCCCTTTGCTGCGGACGATGTCGGAATCACCAGGTTGACGACATCTGCGCCCTGGCGACGGGCTGCGAGTTCAAACGAAATCTTGGTTCGGGTGCTGGCTTCAAAAAACAGCTGGCAGACAGTCAGTCCATTAAGCGCGCCGTCACCGGGCCCGGGTTTCCCGGGAGCCAGCAAATAGGCTTTCGCCCGGTCCATCAGTCCGGTCAACAAATCCCCGCTCAAGCCATCCAGTGTGACCAGGTGACGGAGACGACCCTGGCTGTCGAGCTGTTCATTCACGCCTGATTACCGCTCTCTTGCAGACCACTGCGCTGCGCATCCTAATGAATCGCTCTCTCGTTGTCATCAACTGGCTTCGCTCAGCCACTGCTGGAGGATCAATCGAGCGGCTTCCCGGTCAATCAAACCGCGGCTGATTCGTCTTTTGCGCAAGCCGTCGCGGCGTTCCTCACGCAACTGATCCAGCGCCTCACTGGAACTCAGTCGTTCATCGATCGCCTGGACCCGTATGCCGCTTCTTTTTCTGAGTTCGCCGGCGAATTGTAAAGCTAACCGCGACATTTCACTCGGACTGCCATCCATGTTGCACGGATATCCCACCAGCAACAGGGCGGGCTGCCACTCATGCAATATTTTTTCGATAGCCGGCCAGTCGGGTTCGGACGCGGAGTGCGTTACGACGGCAAGCCCCCGGGCATTGGCAAGCAAGGTTTCACCGACAGCAACGCCGATGCGTTTCAGGCCAAAATCAAAGGCGATCAGCGTGCCTTTCGCGTTCTTTGAATCCTGCTCGTTGAATTCAGCCAGCTCTGGTGGCTCGCCAGCGCCATGATCAGGCATGGCCGGCATAATTGCTGATATTTTGAAGATCCACGCCGAGCAGGGCGGCGGCTGACTCCCAACGTTTCTCAAACGGCGTAGCAAACAATATTTCATGGCTTGATGGCACCGTCAGCCATGCGTTTTCCGCGACTTCATGTTCCAGTTGCCCGGCCGTCCAGCCGGCATAACCCAGCGCGACAATGGCTTGGTCCGGGCCCTCTCCCCTGGCCATCGCCTGCAGGACATCCTGCGAAGTGGTTACCTGGATTTGCTTGCCGGTCTCCATGCTGGAGTCCCACTCGCCTTTTGGGTTATGCAGCACGAAGCCTCGTTCCGGTTGCACCGGTCCGCCCAGGAGTATCGGCACGGTCTCACTGACATCCGGGTTGCGGTCGAGTTTGAGTTGATCGAAGATATCGCCGAGGTTGAGATTCATCGGTCGATTGATCGTAATCCCCAGCGCGCCCTGATCATTGTGCTCGCAAATATAGGTTACGCTGCGATGAAAATTGGGGTCGCCCATCGCTGGCATCGCGATGAGAAAGTGATCGTTCAGGAAGGTATCTTCGACCATGCTCTCAAGTATAGGCGAACAGCAAAGGAATTCGGGACATTTTGCACCCGCTTTGCCATAACGCTATTCACCGGAGATGAATTGCCACTCATAAGCGAATCGTACGACATCGTATTTTTTTCGTAACTCGTCCGGGAACGGATCGAAAGGCGCTGCCAGGCGCAATGTCCGTAGCGCCGCCTCATCCAGGTATCGCTGGCCGGAGGATCTCAAGACGATGATTTCGCGCAACAGACCGTCTGACTGAACGACAACTTCCAGAGTGGGATTGCGGGCGCCGCTGGTGTTTCCCGGGTAGTTCTGCGTGCCGACCATTTCGATTTTGCGTTTCCAGGAGTCCAGGTAAACGGCAATATCGGAAGAGGTTGTATCGGCGGTAATGCGCAGTTCGCGGGTACCTTTGAGCTTCGCGTTTTCATCAATATCAGCGATTACGTCGAGGCTTAGATCGTTCTGCTGACGATCGGTCGGCCGTTGACGCGTCAGATCCGGCTGCTCACTGGGGTCCGGCACCGTGTTGACCTTGCGCTCGTTTTCGGCACGGCTGGCGAGGACTTCGCGTTGTTTGGTGCGCGAACCGGGGTCTGAAAAATCGAGATCGTGTGCGCCGGGCAGACCATCCTGTGGCAGGCTGGCGGGAACCGGTAACGGGGTAGTCGGCAAATTGGTTTCGGCATTCGTGCCGCTGCCAGCCTGGCTGGATTGTGCCTGGTACTCGGCCTCGCGCTCGTCCTTGTCATCCGTCGGATTGACCAGCAATGCTACCTGCAGCGATGGCCGATAGGGCTGATCGGATGGCAAAATGGGGGCAAAGCTGATGCCGAGGATGATGATACCGTGAAAAACCACAGCGACAAAAATGGTGGTGCCCATTCTGTCCTTGATCGTGGTCTCTGTCGCCAGCTGATCACTCATCTGATAATCCATCGCTGCGCGTTACTTGTGCTGGTAATGTGCCGTCTGAAACATACCAATGATGATACCAGTCTTCGCTGTCAATCAAATCGATACACGCTGGCAGCGTTAAGCGAAGACGGTCTTGGAAATTGAGTGTGAGCACACCATTGTCGTAAGTCGAGCATTTCAAAACCGTCGAGTAAAGAGGCGCACATTTTGAGAAAAATGTCTCCTCATCGCCGTCTTTATTGTATTCATCTGATTCAGCAATCAGAGAATCTGATTGGTACAATTCCCATGGCGGATCGATCCATATGTAGGGTTTTCCGCGTTGATCGATATTTGTGTTGAAACGGAGCTTCAACGAGTTCGTTACAATTGTCGAACTCAGCGGCGCGCCAGCTAATGAAGCCAGTCGCGCTACGTTTTCCTCTGTCGTTAAGAAATTCATTGAGCATCAAATAACAAAGTAAAAATCGCTAGGGCATATCGACAATGACGACCTTCATTTCGTCAGGATTTTCCAGCGTTACCCTGTTTGCCATTGCCGAGGTCATTTCTATGTGACCATCGCTGGCGACCAGCATGACCAGTTCTACGCCCAGGGCTTCCGCCAGCGTTGGCCACGCGCCCGGCCCCGCCACGAACAATGCGGTTGCCGATGCATCGGCGATTCCCCCATTGCCGCCGATGACGGTCAACGACATGGTCCCGTTCACCGGATAGCCGGTCTCCGGATCGAGAATATGGTGATAGCGAACCCCTTCGTGTACAAAAAATCGCTCGTAATCGCCCGATGTAAAAACGCTTTCATCACCGCTGATATCGATGCCGGCGATGACGCCCGCGCGTCGTGGATGGCGTATCCCTATACGCCAGGCGCGGTCATTGTGCCGGCCGATGGCGCGCAGATCGCCGACCGCATTGATGACCGCATTCTCGATTCCGTCCTCTCGCAACAGAGCTATCGCGCGATCGATGGCCAGCCCCTTGGCAAACCCGCCTAAATCGATTGCCCACCCACCCGCCGGCGATACCAGGCGGTTGCCCTGCCACGCAATTTGCTGCTGATCGGGCATCGCCGCCAGGAGTTCCAATAACCTTTCCCGGTCAGGCGGGGCCGAGATCGGCTTTGCTTCATTGAATCCCCATTCCCTGACCAGTGCCGCCACGGCCGGATCGAAACGGCCCCCACTCAGTTTTTTGTAGGACAGCGCCTGTCTGACGGTTGCCACCAACTCGTCGTCAGCAGCCGCCGAACCCGTGTTCATCAGCTGCATATTGAAGCTGGCGAGTGCGCCATCGTCCCAGGGGTGCCATCGTCGATGCAGTGTCTCGAACAAGATCTTTATCTTGTCGCCCGCGCGCCGCGCTCGTGACTCCGATACGGCGGCGATGGAAATTTCGACCCGGGTGCCAAAAGCGGGAAATGTCGTATGCCAGACCGGCGGTTTCGGTTCGCAGGAGATTGTCAGCAACGCGGCGCCGAAAATCAGGAGGTGTCCAGGCCGCATTTTTGAGCAAGGCGTTATTAGCCGGTTTCCTCTGTCAGCCTGGCCTGAATTGCATCCATGATCTGGCCCCCGATATCCAATTCAAATTCAGCATCCAGCTCCCTGATGCAAGTCGGGCTGGTCACGTTGATTTCGGTCATGTAGTCGCCGATCACATCCAGACCGACAAACAACAACCCCTTTTCTTTCAGGGCCTGGCCGATCTGGGTACAAATCCAGTAATCACGCTCAGTCAACGGCAGGCCGCGGGAACTGCCACCGGCTGCAAGATTGCCGCGCGCTTCTCCCTCGGCTGGGAAACGGGCAAGCGCATAGGGCACCGGCTCGCCATCGATCAGCAATATTCGTTTGTCACCGGTTTCACTGATTTCCGGCAGAAACTGCTGCGCCATCGTAAATTGCCGTCCGAAGTCAGTCAGGGTTTCGGCGATTACGCTGCTGTTGGGGTCATCCCTGGCGACTATAAAAATCGATTTTCCGCCCATCCCATCCAGTGGTTTCAAAACGATCTTTTCGTGTGCCCTGGCAAATGCCTTGATTCGCGTGATCGATCTGGTGATCAGAGTGTCCGCGCAACATTGCGGAAACCAGGACATGTAGACCTTTTCGTTGGCATCGCGGAGGCTGGCTGGATTATTGATGACCAGCGAGCCTTGTTCCTGCGCCAGTTCAAGGATATAGCTGGTGTAGATGTATTCCATGTCGAACGGCGGGTCTTTTCGCATCAGAACGACATCGAGATCGGCCATTGGCATTTCTTCACCATCGCCCAGCGCAAACCAGTCCGTCGTCTGGTCGCGCACTTC
Source organism: Gammaproteobacteria bacterium (assembly GCA_027297845.1). Classification (GTDB taxonomy): domain Bacteria; phylum Pseudomonadota; class Gammaproteobacteria; order Steroidobacterales; family MnTg04; genus MnTg04. Next base: position 7,766 of record JAPUHG010000175.1, read on the forward strand.
CAGTGGCCTGGTCCTGGCCATGGCCTTGCCATTCTCCACCCACAAATCGCTCTGCTCCATATAGCGTAATGTCCAGCCACGGGCCGAGGCGGCCAGCAACATCGCGAATGTGCTGTCTTTGTATGGCTTTATATCGGCGATCGGGTCCATGACGACACCGAAAACGACTGAATTCCCGTTCATATACGCTCGATTCTCCGGCCAGCGTGCATGGGTTATTCTATTGCTGCGGCCAAGCTTGCATCATAGCAAAGGGTGGCCCCGCAGAGCCGCTTTCCGTGTGGGTGACGGCAGCGGCCCCAATATGTTAAAACCCCCATCAACACAGTGATTCAGTTACTGGATTAGCAAAGATTTTTTCACACCTGCAGTAGGAGTCCGGCAGATTCCTAAAATGGACCGGCAGGTGGCGGCGAACAGGAGTAGTGCTAGTGGCAAAGGAAAACCGAGCGAGTCTCAATGGTCTAAAGGTGCTGGTCATCGATGACAGCAAAACCATCCGCAGAACCGCCGAGACATTGCTTTCCAGGGAGGGGTGCGAGGTGTTTACCGCAGTGGACGGTTTCGACGCCCTTTCCAAGATTGCCGATCATCGGCCTGATATCGTTTTTGTGGACATCATGATGCCGCGCCTCGATGGTTATCAGACCTGCGCGTTGATCAAACACAATAAAGTCTTTAAGTCGACGCCGGTCATCATGCTATCCAGCAAGGATGGTTTGTTTGACCGTGCCCGGGGACGAATTGTCGGATCACAGCAGTACCTGACGAAACCGTTTACCAAGGATGAGTTGTTAAACGCAATTGCAAGCCACGTCAGAAATTAACGAACAATTGGTTGGGAGAGAGAAATGGCGATGGTGCTGATCGTGGATGATTCACCCACTGAAGTGCATGTCATGCGACAGGCGCTGCGCAAACACGGCTTTGACACAGCCGCGGCAGCCGATGGCGCCGAAGGTATTCGCATGGCACAGGAACTCAAGCCGGACCTGATCCTGATGGATGTGGTTATGCCGGGAGTCAACGGTTTTCAGGCGACCCGGCAACTCAGCAACGATCCTGAGACCGCCAACATACCCATAATCATGGTTACCACCAAAGGCCAGGAGACAGATCGGATCTGGGGCATGCGCCAGGGAGCCATCGATTACATTGTCAAACCCTTTGCCGATACCGAACTCGTTGCAATGGCCCGCTCGGTCCTCGAAAAGTGAGGCCATGAAAAATTCAGCTGACCTGAAGCAATTGACTGATCAGCCGTTCAAGTTATTGCTGGAAATGGAAAGGCGGGCGCGATCCGCAGTAGCGGACAGCCCGCAGCAATCGGGTGAGGATACGGAACTTGTTGGTATCGGTTTTCGGCTGGGCGACGAGCAGTTTCTGGTTTCCCGGGAAGAAGTCCGGGAGGTTCTTACGGTTCCGACCGGCGTGGCAAGAGTCCCGGGGGCAAAGCGCTGGCTAAGGGGCCTGGCCAATATCCGGGGCCAATTGTTGCCGCTAATCGACATGAGTTGTTTTTTTGGCGGTGGTGTTGCCGCGAACAGTCGCCATGCCAGGGTGTTGTCGGTAAATCATCGCGATGTGCCGGCGGGCCTGCTGGTTGATGAAGTGTTGGGGTTTCGGCGTTTTCCGGAAAGCCAACGCAACCAGGAGACACCAAAAACAGTGATCCGCTGCGAGCGGTTTCTCCGGGGTTCCTTTGCGCAAGGGGATGAGATCTGGCCGGTTCTAAGCCTGAAAAGCCTGGTGGAAAGTGATGAATTCCTGAATGCAGCGGACACCACGCCGAAAATTTCTTGATGCGGAATGAGTGATGCTTGAAAACTTTGATTCGGTTAAATGGCTGCCTGCCCTGATGGGCGCGCTGGGCCTGATGTTGCTCTTGTCGCTGGTGACCGCATACATGGGGAATCGCGCAGCCGGTGACCGCCAGACTCGTTCGCTGAGCGCCAGCCTCTTGAACGAAAGATTCGATGCGGTGGTGGCTGCTGCTGCTCACGTTGGCGGCGGAGACGCCGCTGGCTATCAGCAGCTGGCCGAACTCAAGGATCAAGTGGCATCGGTCAAAGGCCGGCTTGCCGGAACCGGTATCGAGGCAGGTGCAGCCAACGATTGGCAGGCATTCGATGGCGCCATAGAAAGACTACTCAATGTGCAGGAGCAGGCGCAAAGGTTGCAGGCCGATACAGATCGGGCAATCGCCGAAGCCGGTGTATTTGTAACCGCCATGCAACGCATGTCGGCGACGTTGCTGGGAAGCCGCTGGCAGAGTCAGCGCGAAAGCCTGGAGCGAGCTGCCGGAACCGCAAATTCTGTAATCCAGACGATGGAGGCTTATAACGACGGGCAGCTTCGCGTTGGAGCATTTCGGCCGCAGATCGACGCCACTGCCGCGGAGCTGGCTGACGAGGTCGAAGGATTGTTGGCCGATGAGCAGTTCGGTGGCCAGGCCGCCGCTGAGGTCGATCTGGCGTATCAAAATTTTGCACCGGTACTGAGAGTGGTGGCAGAGGCGATCGCGGCTCGTGTTGGTACGGATTCTTCGTTAATCGATCTCGCCGCGGCGACTGAACGTCTGCGAGGCCAGATTAACGCTGCGGTCAGCGCAGCGGGTCCGGTGGGTGGTCTGCTGGCCAGCTCGATTCTGCATTTCATCATCCTGGTGGCGGCCCTGGTGTTTCTGGCGGGTCTGGCCGTGCTCTTTTTCTTCAATACCAATGCGCAACGGGTAGCCGAAGATCACGCCTTGCAGAACGAGCGTAACCAGAAGGCGATACTCAAACTTCTGGATGAGCTGAGCACCCTTGCGGACGGCGATCTGACGGTGCAGGCAACGGTTACCGAGCACATTACCGGCGCAATTGCGGATTCCATCAACTATGCGATTGAGGCCTTGAGAAACCTGGTCACAACCATCAGGGATTCCTCGATCCTGGTAGATGCTGCAGCGAGGCAGTCAGAGGCCACGATCAGTCATCTTGCCGCGGCTAGCGAAACGCAGGCACAGCAGGTGGGCTCCGCGACCGAATCGATCGCCCATATGGCTAACTCAGTGGAAGAAGTGTATGGTAATGCAGAGCGTGCGGCGGATGTCGCGCGCCACTCGGTCGATGTCGCCCATAAAGGTGGCGATGCTGTACGCAGGACGATCGAAGGAATGAACACGATCCGCGAGACGATCCAGGATACTTCCAAACGTATCAAGCGCCTGGGAGAAAGCACGCAGGAAATCGGCAATATTATCGAGCTGATCAATGATATCGCCGAGCAAACCAATATTCTTGCCTTGAACGCGTCGATCCAGGCAAGCATGGCTGGCGAGGCGGGCAGAGGATTCGCGGTGGTTGCTGACGAAGTGCAGCGGTTGGCGGAGCGCTCAGCCAATGCGACCAAGCAGATCGAGGTGTTGGTACGCACGATCCAGTCGGATACCAATGAAGCAGTTGTTTCGATGGAGAGAAGCACGACGGATGTCGTCGGCGGCGCACTCCTCGCAGAGAATGCCGGTGCGGCGCTGGAGGAAATTGAACAGGTATCAAATCAAATCGCTTCACTGGTCCAGAATATTTCCGGATCAGCCAGGCAGCAGTCGCTGGTCGCGGCGGATATTTCCCGCAACACCGGAGTGCTCAGGGAAATCAGCGAGCAAACGGCGGAGAGTACCGCCGCAACCTCGGAGTCGATTCGCAAGCTCGCTGAGTTGGCGACTCAACTCAGGCGCTCGGTGGCTGATTTTCGCTTGCCGGATGACGATACCGAAAGTGAACGCGCGCCGGACCAGAAACCAGCCGCTCGCACAGCTGCGGGCGAACCAGACCTTGTCGATGCACTGAATGCGGGTGATGATCACGACGAGGCCATGCAGGTTTGAGCGAGGTGTCCGATCAACAGTACACCGGCGAAATACCCCAGCAAAACCTGGAACTGGTGAGCCAGGGTCTGTCCGAGACCTTGCAGAGCGCACGTGTCGCGCTCGAGCAATATATCGAGGACCCCGGTCAGCAGCAGATTCTGAAGCAGGCTGCAGAGCACCTGCACGTAGCCCAGGGCGTGCTGTTGCTGGTTGAAATCTATGGGGCGGCATTGTTGGCCGAGGAGATGGAAAAAGTCATCGCGTATCTCCTGGAAAGCAAGCGCGGGGAGAAAGCACAAACCGATTCGCTGGAGGCATTGAGCCGTTCGATGGTTCAGTTACCGGTTTACCTGGATCGGGTTATCAATGGCGGACGTGATATTGCTCTGATTCTTTTGCCCTTACTCAACGATCTCCGGGCGGTTCGTGGACGGCCGCTTTTGTCGGAAGGCACGTTATTACTTCTGAACCTTACGGCTAACCGACAATCTGCTCCGGCGCCAGACAAACAAATCATCGACCGGCAACGCGATATCCAGGAAGTTGCGATTCGTCAACGGCCGAGATTTCAAAACAGTTTGCTTGGCTGGATACGCGGCGGCGATTCCGACAAAGAACTGAAGATTCTGTCTGAGATTGCGGAAAGCCTGGAGTTGGCGGCCAGCAACCGGGAAGTAGAGCAGCTTTGGTGGGTGGTTGGGGGCGTCATCGAGGCGTTGAGCGACCAGGGGCTGGAGACCAGCGTGTCGTTGAAACGGCTGCTTGGTCAATCCGACCGGCAGATAAAGAGATTGGTTGATATTGGCGAAGAAGATGGCGGCGAGGACAGATCAGCCGAGCTGCGCAATAACCTGTTGTATTACATCGGGCGATCCACCAGCAAAGGCAAGCGGGTAACCGCGATACAACGTGCGTTCAGACTGGACGAAGTTCTGCCTGGCGACGAGGAAATCGAACAGGCACGAGAGAGTCTGTCCGCGCCCAGTGTGAAACTGATGAAGACGGTGGCTGCGGCCATCAAGGAAGATCTTGCCAGCGTCAAGGATGTGTTCGACATTTTTATACGCACGGGCATGGAATCATTGCAGGAATTAAGGCCTCAGGCTGAGTTACTCAAGAAAATCAGCGACACATTGGGGGTGCTTGGTTTAGGCGATCTGCGCACTCTGATCATGAATGAAAGCAGTCGTCTGCAGGTGCTATTGAGTGGTGACGAGCCGCAGGAGGAAGCTGATTTTCTGCAGATGGCGTCCACCTTGCTTCGGGTCGAAGATAATCTCGACGATGCGTTGTTAAAGCTGATTTTGCCGAAACCGGCAGCGGAGGATGTGCACGAGGGTGAGGATAGCGACGCACAACGCGAGTTTCGCCTGGTCGCCGATGCGGTCTTGCGCGAGTGCACAGTCAATATCGCAAGGGTAAAGGATGCGATGACCCAGGCGCTGAAGCACGGCGAGTTTCAAGCGATGGACCAGGTGCCGGAGTTAATGCGCGGCGTGGTATCCGGTTTGCTGATGTTGGAAAAGTCCCGCGCGGTCAAGCAGACGGAGAAAATCACCGTGCTGATTCGGGAGCTGGTGCAGCCAGGGCTGAGCCCGGTTGCTACCCCGGTTCTTGACCGACTGGCCGACGCAGTCGTCAGTATCGAGTATTACCTGGAAACACTCAGGTCCAGCCGTACCGACCCCCGGTACATGCTCGACAATATCGATAGCTGTCTGCAGGCGCTTGAAGCGCCGGATGCCGCGGCTCGGGTCCCGGTAGTCGATGAGTCAGACGAAGATGCGACGGTTATTGTGCAGGCGGGCGATCACCGAGCCCGGGCTGAGGCGCCGGTGCAGGACCCGCTTCCTGCCGACCAACTGCCGGTGCTGGATCAAACACAGATTATGGATGGCAGCCGGGATCCGGAATTTCTCGAGCTCTTTATCGAGGAGGCCGGTGATGAAATTCTGGCGATCAGGAAACAACAGGCGATCTGGAGCGCGGAAATCGGCAACCACGAAGCCCTGAGTCGAATGCGGCGTTCCTACCACACGCTCAAGGGCAGCGGGCGCATGGTCGGTGCCAGCCGAATCGCTGAGTTTTCCTGGGCGATCGAAAACCTGCTGAACAGAATCATCGATGGCACGCGTGAACTCAATGTTGAAATGACCCGGCTGCTGACCGCCAGTTGCGCAGTATTGCCGGAATTGGTCGAGGAACTGGAGGTTGGCAAGAAGACCAGGAGCAACATCGCGGGCTTGATGGCGCTGGCGGCGCGGCTGGCCGAACCTGACCCCGACGAGACCGTTATCCAGAAGCCTGGCGTTGACGATGATGTGGGTGGTGCCACGGTGGTCGCGCCGCATATCGATGATCTGCTCCGGGCTGAAGGCGAAGAGCGGGCTAAAGATGTGCCTGAGCCGGAAATGGACCCGGTCCTCAGGGAAATTTTTATCAAGGAAACCACCGGCCATCTCAAGATAATTCGCAATTACCTGAAAGCCTGTGCGGCAGGCGGTGGCGCACCTTATCCGGTCACAGAAACCCTCTACCGCGCCTGCCACACATTGCATGGCAGTGCGAAAATGGCGGGTGCAATGCAGGGGGTCAAGATTGCCGAACCGCTGGACCGCTTTGTTCGCAAACTCTATGACATGGGACTGGGGCTCGACATGGCCGGTATCAAGGCCTGTCAGGATGTTGTCGCGTCGTTCGATCGAATCATCCGCCATCTCGATGAGGATACGGGGTTTTTCCCGGGTCACCTTGGGCTGATCGATCGGCTTCACCAGCTTGAAGCCAAACTGGACGATACCGGCAGCGAGGAAAGGGCCGAGCCTCAAACCGGAGAAGAGGAAGTCGAATTTGACGGCGAGATAGCGTCAATTTTTAGTGAGGAAGCGGCGGAATTACTGGATACCGCGGAGATCGCACTGTCCGGGCTACGCGACAATGCATCCGACCAGACCGCGCTGGCGGAATTGAAGCGCTGCCTGCATACGCTAAAAGGCGGTGCGCGCATGGCCGGCATACCGGCAATGGGAAATCTCAGTCATGAGACCGAATCTCTGCTGGACATGATCGGCCAGGATCAGCTGAGTTTTAGCGACCCGGCGGCCAGTATCCTGCAGGCTGCCCTTGACGGTCTCCATGCGATGCGTGAAACCGTGAGCTTTGGGCAGCAAGTCGCATCGCGGCGTGATCTCGAACAGCAAATTGGCAGTCTGATGGAAACCGCCGGCAGCGATGCCGGGGAATCTGCCAAGCAGGCGGTGGCGCAGGGTGACCGGAAAGTACAAGCCGAGGATCTCGCGGCAAGAGCAACGCCCGTCGAAGAGCCGGTTCGCCCGGCCAGTGACCAGCCTGCCACGCCTCCGGCCCGAGGGAAAACCGGTCCGGATCGGCCCGCGGAAACCATTGCGGCTGCTGCGAAAGAGCCGGTCGCGAAGCCACCGGCGGAGGAGGGGTTGAGCGCAATTCCTGTTCCGCAGCCGCCACCCTCCTCGCCAATGAGGAAAGAGTCGGTGGAGCGGCTGGAATACACGCGCGTGGAGGCGGATCAGCTCGACGAAATGCTGAATCTCGCCGGCGAAATCAGCATCTACCGGTCGCGCCTCGATCAGCAAATGCGATCGATCGATTTTCACCTGGCGGAGTTGTCACGCACGATCACCCGCCTGCGTGCGCAATTGCGCAATATGGAACTGGAGACTGAAACCCAGATTCTTCATCGTCACCAGCAAGAGACGGATTCCAGTGATTTTGATCCACTGGAGCTCGATCGCTATTCGATGATTCAGCAACTGAGCCGCGCCCTGGCGGAGTCGGTAAACGATGTTGCCAGCATCAAAGACTTGCTCGAGAATTTGTCGCAGGAGTCGGACTCGCTGTTGTCACAACAGGCGAGACTCACCGCGGATTTGCAAAGCAGCCTGATGCGGACTCGCATGGTTCCTTTCAGTCGCTACGAGAAACGACTTGACAGGATAGTTCGCCAGACGACCGCTGAGGCGGACAAAAAAGCAGAGTTGAGACTCGAAGGGGCCAGCGGGGAACTCGACCGCCAGGTGCTTGAGCGCATGTTGCAGCCGCTTGAGCATATTCTGCGCAATGCGGTGGTTCACGGCATTGAGAATGGGTCCGCCCGCGAGGCGGCAGGCAAGGCTGAAATCGGCGATATTTGCATTGCCCTGAAGCGCGAAGGCGCGGAGATGATGATCCGGGTGTCTGACGATGGCGCCGGGATCGATGCTGAGAAAATCAGAAAGAAAGCTGTCGCCAGCGGTTTGCTCGATGCAAGCGAGTCCATGCCGTCCGAGCAGGTCCTGCAGATGATTTTTCGACCCGGATTTTCAACTGCCGAAAAAGTGACCCAGACGGCCGGACGCGGTGTCGGGCTCGACGTGGTCGCCACGGAAGTGGAGCGCCTGGGTGGATCCGTGCATGCGGAATCTACCCTTGGTGTGGGTGCTGGTTTTGTTATTCGCCTGCCATTCACCCTGGCAATCACCCAGGCCATGGTGGTCAGGGTTGGCGACGAATTTTATGCCTTGCCGCTGCCGACCGTGGAAGGTATCGCCAGGATGCCGCGTCACCAGGTGAGTGACTTACTGGGACAGAGCGACCCCGAATTTGAGTATGGCGGACGACAGTATCAGTTGCGCCATCTGGCGCATTTTACCGGCGGCCTGTCGACCGGGTTCACGGACGAAGAGTTATCGGTTTCGATCATCCTGGTGCGGGCCGGCTCGCACTCGACGGCGCTGGTTGCCGACGAGTTGCTCGGCAGTCGCGAAATCGTCGTCAAGTCGGTCGGGCCACAGGTTGCGGGCATATCGGGCATATCGGGTGGGACCATACTCGGCGATGGCAGTGTCGCGCTAATTCTCGATCTCGGTGGCCTGGTCAGATCGGATGCGGCACGCCGGCGACCCAAACCGATCGCGAGGAAGGAAGACACGCGGACCTTTGTTCTCGTCGTGGATGATTCGATCACCGTACGGCGGGTTACCCAAAGACTGCTGGAACGGAATGGCATGCGGGTGATTACCGCCAAGGATGGCATCGATGCGGAGGCGTTGCTGCAGGAGCACACGCCGGACATTATTTTGCTGGATATCGAGATGCCGCGGATGGACGGCTATGAGCTTGCCGCCAGGATTCGCAACGATGAGCGCCTGGCCAGTATTCCCATCGTCATGATTACATCACGGACCGGTGAAAAGCATCGGGCCAGGGCGATAGAGCTGGGCGTGAACGATTATCTCGGTAAACCCTACCAGGAGAGCCAGTTGCTCGATGCCATTGAACCGCTGGTTGCAGGAAGGAACAAATGAGCGAGCCCGTCGCGGAGCTATACAGCCTTTTGATTCCCTTGATGGAGCGGCGGCTGATGGTGCCGCGCGCTTGTGTTGCGGAAGTCATCGGATTTTCGGAACCTGATGCGAATAGCTCGGATTTCGAGTGGTACCTGGGTGGGATCCATTGGGATGGCAGGCTGGTGCCGGTCATTTCCTTTGAAGGATGTTGCGGCGATCCGATTCCCGGGGCGGGCCGGCGCAGCAGACTGGTTATTTTTCACGCGACCAGTGGCGAGTTATCGAGCCGTTTCTTTGCCATCGTCAGCCAGGGTTTTCCGCAGCTGGTGAGAGTCAGTCCCGGGGTTCTCAGCACCGAACCCGATGACAAAAAAAACGAGCATTTACCGATCCTTTGCCAGCTCAAGATGATCAACGAATATCCACTGGTGCCTGATCTCGAGAAACTGGAGAAGATGATCCTCGAAGCCGAGGAATCCTGAAACAGAAGCCACGCCCGGCTTTGCCACCGATAGCGATGCTATAACCCCAAATCTCCAAACCGCGTTTGCAGCAGGCTCAGAGCAACCAGGCCGGCGGTCTCGGTACGCAATACGCGTGGCCCCATACGCAGCGGAGAAAACCCCTTTGCAATTGCCGCCGAGGACTCGCTCTCAGCAAAACCACCTTCCGGTCCGACCCAAAGGAGAATTCGGCCGGTTGGTGGCTGCTCGGTATCGTTTATTCCGGTTGCAGAATCTGCTTGCAGCAGCAGGCGCAAAGCGTATTCGCTCTCGCTACTGTTGTCGATCAATTCAGCGCTGCCTTGCATGGTTTCGATCACGGGCAACACGGTGCGACCGCTCTGCTCGCATGCGCCGATGACGACACCGTCCCAATGACGCATTCTTTTTTCCAGCCTGTTTTGGCTCAGCCTCGTCACGCATCGTTCCATCGCCACCGGGATGATGCGCCTGACGCCAAGCTCGGTCGCTTTTTGCAGGATCAGGTCCATGCGCTCTCCCCTGACCAGTCCCTGCGCGAGCGTAATATCGATCGGCGATTCAATCTTCGGGTAGTGGGGTTCGGCCAGCGCGACTGCGACCCGGGCATCGCCAATCTCGCTGATAATAGCCGGGTATTCTGCGCCGCTGCCGTCAAAAACAATTACCCTCGCGCCGACGCCCAGCCTGAGGACTCGAACCAGATGACGGCTCGCCGACTTGCCAAGCGTTGCCCTGGTCGAACCAGCCAGCGGCTGATCGTGATAAATCCTGCTTAGTCTCAACGTTCAGTCCGTCGTCGCCGGCTGTTTCGCCATTGGATGTCGATTGTCACCGTGTGTCTCAAGCGGTTCAAGCTGTGGCAAACTAACTTACAGTTGGTAGATCAGGCTGCGCAGATGGAAATTAACCCGGAAACCGGACTGCTGGACGAGGCGAGACATGTGCCTTCGCCAAACTGCGATCAAAGGCCGGCCGGCTGTGAGCCCGAGCTGATTGTGATTCATTGCATCAGTCTGCCACCTGGGCAGTATGGTGGCCCATGGATAGAAAAGCTTTTTAGCAACGCTTTGCCAGCGGACGAGCATCCGTATTTCCAGGAGATCTGCCAACGGAAAGTGTCCGCACACCTGTTAATCAGAAGAGATGGCGAACTGACCCAATTCGTTCCCTTTCACCAAAGAGCCTGGCATGCCGGCGAATCGGAGTATTGCGGCCGCGCTGCCTGCAATGATTTTTCGATCGGGATAGAGCTGGAAGGAACGGATGACGGTTCCTATGAAATAGCTCAGTATCACAGCTTATGTTTGGTTGTGAAGACCCTTTGCAGGGCATATCCTTACCTCACTGAGGATCGGATAACCGGTCACAGCGATATTGCACCTGGCCGCAAGCAGGACCCCGGACCGGGTTTTGAATGGGAATTGCTTGACTTGTTTTTGCAGGATTCAGAGGAGGAGTTACCGACCGAATGAACCTGATCGCATTAATCATCGGCCTGTTGATAGAAAGACTGGTCACCCATCTATTGCATCTTCGTGAGCCACGCTGGATGGATGCGTATTTCGACTGGGGTCTGGCCCGTACAAGCGGCATGCGTGTCTGGCTGGAGTTTTTGTCGGTTGTCGGTTTGATTCTGATACCGGTGTTGCCGGTTTTGCTTGTCGCCATCGCCTTTCGCGATGCTCTTTATGGCGCGCCCTACCTTTTGTTCGCCATCCTGTTGTTGATTCTTTCGCTGGGGCCGCGCGACCTGCAAGAGGAGGTCAAGAGTTTTTGCGATGCGCGGCGTAAAGGCGATGAAGGGGAAACCAGCCGCAGCGCCAAGGAGTTGACGGAAAGCGATTTCCCGCGTGATCCGGGAGAGAGAGAGTTTGTAGTCGAAGAGGCGATCCTGTTTCAGGCGGTAAACCGGGTTTTTGCAGTGGTTTTCTGGTTCATGATTCTCGGGCCGATTGGCGTTTGGGGGTTTGGGGTCAGCGACCTTTTTATACTCGGGCCGGTTGGCGCCTGGATGTTTAGAGTAGCCGACCTTTTTCGCCGGCGCAGATCGTTCGAGGTCGCGCGTCTGCGGGAGAATCCAGACCAGCCAGTTTACACAGGCGCTGCCATTTGCTGGATACACGGGTTGCTGATATGGATCCCGGCCCGACTGCTGGCAATAGGCTATGCAATCGCCGGGAGTTTTGATGGCGCGGTCTCCGCATGGCGCGACTTTGCAAAGGCCAATCGCGGCAAAATGCGTTATTACGTCAAAACCAAAGAATTGCTTGCCGTGGTTGGCCAGGGGGCGTTGGAGGAAGTACGCGGCGACCTCGATGACGAGGATCCGCAGGTATGCAGTGCGCGTGCTGCGATTCGCCTGGTGCAACGAGCACTGTTTGTCTGGGTTTTCGCGATCGCTGTTTTTACCCTGTTGGGCTGGGCGGTCTGAACTCTGCATGAAGACCTGGTTGTCCGTTCTGGCCGGAACGGCGTTCATGCTGATCGCCTGCCCGGAAACGGCTGCCCGGAATGGCTCGCCCCCACAGGAAAAAAAGCCGCAACGTATCGTCGCCTTGTCTCCGCACATTACTGAACTGGTGTTCGCGGCCGGTGCGGGTGACCTGCTGGTCGGAACCGTTGAATACAGCGATTATCCGGCGCAGGCGCTGGCCGTCGCGAGAATCGGCGACGCTTTCAGGATTGATCTGGAAAAACTCGCGGCTCTGCATCCTGATCTGATTCTCGCCTGGCCGGGCGGCAATCCGCAGACCATGATTGACGCGCTTCGTGGCGATGGATATGAGGTAGTCGAGCTTTCGGCCAGCGGATTGGGATCGGTTGCGGATCAGCTACGCCGGATTGGGCAAATAACGGGTCACGCAAAGCGGGCGGATGAGGAGGCGGATCGATATCTTGCGAAAGTCGATCGACTCAGGGACGGAAACTCACAAAAACCACTGCTCCGCGTCTTTTACCAGATTTCGGCGAGGCCATTGTTTACGATCGGTCGCAAACAAATTATCAGCGAGGTCGTGGCCCTTTGCGGAGGGATAAATATTTTTGCCGATCTGGATAATCTGGCGCCGGTGGTCAGCATGGAATCCGTATTGCTGCGTAACCCGCAGGTGATCCTGTCCGGCGAGACAGGTTCCGGAAATCCCCTGGATATATGGTTGGCCTTTCCTGCGGTCGCCGCCGTCAGACAGGAAAACCTGTTCCTGCTGGACGCGTCATTGCTGGCGCGGCCCGGTCTTCGGCTGGCGGACGGTGCAGCCCAGGTATGCCGCTTGCTCGACCAGGCGCGCCAAAAAATTGCGCACTCCCGCGGCTGAGTTTTGGCTTAGCCCCGATCGCGATCCCAAAGCACTTCGCTTCCTTGCTCGTGGCGTGCCAGCACCCGTGCGATCACGAAAAGCAGATCGGATAAACGGTTCAGGTAGCGAATCGCCTCGGGTCGGACATTTTTCTCCATCGCGGACAGGCTGACCACGCGACGCTCAGCGCGTCGGCAAATGGTTCGTGCCAGGTGGCAGGCGGACGCCGCGGTCCCGCCACCGGGCAGGATAAATTCCTTCAGGGCCGGTAATTCGTCATTGAACTCATCGAGCCGGGCTTCCAGGCGCCCGACAAATTCATCCGTCACCGCCACATGACCGGGGATACAAAGCTCACCGCCAAGATCGAACAGGTCATGCTGCACCTCGGTAAGACAATCGACGACCTGATCCGGCAAACCGGGAACTGCCAGCACCATGCCGATAGCGCTGTTGGTTTCGTCTACGCAGCCAAACGCTTCCACTCGCTGGTGATCTTTGCTGACGCGCTGGCCGTCACCCAGCCCGGTCTCACCCTTGTCGCCGGTTCGCGTGTATATCTTGCTAAGACGATGTCCCATCGGGTCTTCCCTTTTTACAACGGCCTCAGGTCGCCGGCAACACGTAGTTTACCGACATATAGGCGGCTCGTTGTGAGCTGTTAAAGTCGGCGGCCGTCTGGTAGGTCTTGTTGAGCAAATTCTCGACTTTCAATCCCAGTTGCCAATGCTTGCCGATTCTATAGCGGCTGTGAAAATTGAGCAGCGTGTACCCGCCGATATCTACCGGTGCAGGAAAGCCAAAATCCTTTCTCTTATCCGTGACCAGCAGGTCCAGACCGAAATCCAGGGATGCCAGGTATCTGGTTATCCCCATGGTCAGCCTGCGCTTGGCACGCCGCAATAATTGCCGGTCTTCGGTGACGTTTTCCGGGTCCTGGAAGGTCAGGCTGGTGCGTAAGTTCCAGTCGTCGTTTTGCAATCGCCAGGTCATTTCGACCCCGCGGATGCGGGCTTTTGCAATATTTTGATTTTCACCGGCAAAGGTCGCGGGATCGGTGACCATGAACTGGATCAGATTGTCGATCTGGTTATCGAATGCCTGCAGCGAAAAACTGGTATTGGCACCGATCTCCCAGCGCAGACCCAGTTCGGTATTTGTGGATTCCTCGGCCAGAAGATTCGGATTGCCGCCGAAACCATAGAGATCGGTCGCATCCGGCGCTCTGAATCCAGTGCCAAGTGACGCGGTTAGCATCAGCTTGTCCGTGGCCAGGAATCCGTATTCGATATTCCACGTATCGATCCCGCCAAAACTTTCGAAATCGCCATGGCGCAGGGCCAGCAACAACTGATGCTTGTCCCAGGCAAGCTGGTCCTGCAGGTAAACAGCCGTATCGTTGCGATCGCGATCGAAAGCGGAGCCGAAAGACAGGCTCTTGTCATTCTCCCAGGACAAATAAACTCCGGCCGACAGCGATTGGTGATCGCTGAGAGCAACGCTGTTATACCAGTCCAGCGTCGTGCGCTTCGTGCGTACAAAGTCCATGCTGTCGTTTTGTCTTATTCTGTCCGTAATCAGTGCCAGATCGATGCGACTGTTCCAGTTATCAGCAGGTGCAAAACCGAGCTTTAGCGAAGCGCTCCGGTTGCGGTAATCCTGGCTTACCGGCGTCGCAAAAAAATCCAGGTACTCACTGGTTCCGCTGGCCTGCCAGAAGGAGAGTGCCAGGTCCGTTCTACCCACGCGGGTGCCTGCGAATAACGTCGAGGTTTTGTTTTTATAACCGCGATCAATATTGCTGTTGGCTCGCGTCGGGAAACCATCGGTATCAAACTGACTCAGCGAGGCTTGCAAGGCGCTATTACCACCCTGCCAGCCCAGGCTGGCGCCACGATCCCAGGTGCCATAGCGACCGGCGCCGCCGGAGAATTCCACGGCTCCTCTCGATTTTCGGGTAATGACATTGATCACCCCGCCGATCGCGTCCGAACCATACAGACTGGAGCGTGGCCCTTTGACGACCTCTATACGTTGAATCATTTCGGGGCGAATGTTTTGAATCGCCGCGCCGCCAATCGTGCCAGGATTGATTTTGACGCCATCGATCATGACGATGACATGGTTGCTGTCGGTGCCGCGCACGAAAATGGACGTCGTTTGACCGGTGCCGCCGTTTCGGGAAATTTCCAGCCCGGCGTGGAAACGCAAGAGATCGGCGAGGTCTCGCGCGAGGCTGAGCTCTATTTCCTCGCGGTCGATAACGAGAACCGACGCCAGTGTGCGTTCAAGAGATTGTTCTTCTCTGGTGGCCGTTACCACCAATTGCTGGAGACACACCTGGTCGTCATCGCAACGGGCATGAACAGACAGGGGGGACAATGCCGCCATAGCGGCGCAAAAATACAGGATTTTCATTTAGGCTCCTTACCACGCACCCGCGGGTGATCGAGACCAGAAAAATACCGGTTTGTGGAGGAGGCAGTGGGGTTGATGACCCATTGACGCAAAGCCCTCCGCCGCGTCGGTATATGGACCATCGGGTCGGTCTCCGGACTGACGAGTGGCTTGCGCCGGCTTCATCTCCTTCCCGCGACTAGCGCAGTGGATTCACGGACTCACCGTGGTAATGAAGCTTGACTCGATCACCGTTGCGGGGGCAGTGCCGGAATAGCTGAATCTTTAACTCAGCGCACCGGCTTCCCGGGCAGCAATGCTGCCTGCACCTGATGGAGCAGGAACTTTATGTTTGGCGTTGGCGGCTGTCAAGTCGGGCTCGCTCAGTCCCTGCCAATCACGGGTTCGGCTGATATAGTGTGGTTTGTTGTTGTTGTGGGTGCGCTCGATGTTCAGCGAATATCTTGAGACGGCGCGTTTCGCGGCCGCTGCCGCTGCGAAAGTGATCGACCAGTACTACGGTCGCGAACTCGAAGTAGAAACCAAGTCTGATCGGTCACCGGTAACCGAAGCGGACACGGCGGCGGAAAAAATCATTCGCGGCATCATCAGCGAACGCTACCCGGATCACGGCTTCTACGGCGAAGAGACCGGACGCAGCGGCGGCGGCGATTTTCTCTGGCTGGTGGATCCGATCGATGGCACCAAGAGTTTTATTCGCCACTACCCGTTTTTCTCGACCCAGATCGCATTGAGTTTCAAAAATGAGCTGGTGGTTGGCGTTTCCAACGCGCCATGGTTTGGCGAGCAGGCCTGGGCGGCTAGGGGACTCGGCGCCTATCTGAATGACGCTCGAATCTCGGTTAGCGATTGTGCTGAGTTGTCACAAGCGACTCTTTCATCGGGCAATATCGCCAGCCTGGCAGCCAGCGATCGTTGGCCGGGCTTTGGTAAATTGTTGACCCAGGTGCATCGCACGCGCGGTTATGGCGATTTTTATCACTATCACCTGCTCGCATCCGGGCGCATCGATGTGGTGGTCGAGTCGGATGTCAATATTCTCGATATTGCCGCACTTTGTGTGATTGTCGAAGAGGCCGGGGGCCGCATTAGCGACCTCGATCTCGCAGCCATTGGCATGGAAACCTCAACCGTACTGGCAACTAACGGCCGCTTGCACGAACGGGTAAAGGAGTACCTATGAAATTGCCGATTTATCAGGTGGATGCTTTTAGCGATCAGTTACTCAGGGGGAATCCGGCGGCGGTCTGTCCGTTGGCGGAATGGCTCCCCGATCAGCTGATGCTCGATATCGCCCGGGAAAACAACTTGTCCGAAACGGCTTTTTTTACCGGCGGCGATGGCGAGTACGAGATTCGCTGGTTCACACCCGCCTACGAGGTGCCTCTGTGCGGCCACGCGACCTTGGCGTCGGCAGTCGTCATTCGGGAATTCCTGGAGCCAGGCCGGGATCAGATCAGTTTTGAGTCGGCCAGCGGACCCCTTGGCGTATCCCACGAGCAAGGCTGGTATGAACTGGATTTCCCGGCAGACCCGGGTGAGGAAGTGGCAGCGACGCCGGAACTGATCAAGAGTCTCGGGTGCGAGCCCCGCGAGGTGAGGAATGCAAATTATTATTTCGCCGTCTTTGAATCGGAACAGGAAATAAGGGATCTTGAACCTGATTTCGCGAGCATGGCCTTGCTCGACAAGATCGGCGTAATCGTCACGGCTCCGGGCAGCGATGTTGATTTTGTCTCACGGTTTTTTGCGCCACAGGCCGGTATCAACGAGGATCCGGTCACCGGCTCTGCGCATTGCACCCTGACCCCCTACTGGTCGGCCCGACTTGGCAAGGACAAGCTTGAAGCCAGGCAGATATCCGAGCGGGAAGGATATCTAAGGTGCACGATGCGGGGCGATCGGGTAGGTATCGCGGGGCAGGGAGTGGTTTACCTGCAAGGCGAAATCCATCTGCCGGGCGACTGAAAATACTATGTCGCGACCAGGTACTCGTCGCCGGCGTGGGTTATCGATGTGAACCTGGTGTGAAAAATCTCCTGCAAATTGCTCGCGACCAATACCTCTCTGCTCGGTCCCGACTGCCAGGCGCCGTCCCCGCTGAGCAGTAGCGCCTGATCGAAAAACCGTTTGGCCAGGTTAATGTCATGCAGGCTGGCCAGAACCGTTTTTCCCTGGTCCGCCAACTGCCGGAGTTGCCGCAGGATCTGTAACTGATGGCGTGGATCGAGATGATTGATCGGTTCATCCAGCAGCAGGATATCCGGATCCTGGATCCACAGAGTGGCAATCGCCAGGCGTCTTCTTTCGCCACCGGAAAGCGTATCGACCTGTCTTTTTTCCAGCCCGCCCAGACCCAGCGCGCTCAGTGCATTTTCGGCCAGCAACGCATCCTGCCTGGATTCCCAGCTAAACATACCGAGATGCGGGTGCCGCCCGATCAACGCGGTTTCCAGGACCGTCGTCGGGAAAGCGTCTTCATTATCCTGCATCAGCAAGCCGAGTTTCTTCGCCAGGTCTCGCCGTTTCCATTGCCCAAGTGGCTGGTCGGCCACCAGCACTTGTCCCGAGGTATATGGCAGCAGTCCTGCCAAGGTGTGCAGTGTCGAGGTTTTGCCGCTGCCATTCTCGCCCAGCAGACACGTCATTTGTCCTAAATACAACGGCAGATCCAGTCGTTCAACGAGACAGCGGCCGGCCACGACCACATCCAGGTTTTTGCATTCCAGTAATTTATTCATGCTTGCCGTTTACTCCGCTGTGTTGTCATTATTGACGATAATTCGGTTCTGGTCACACAGGAGCAGGCAATGCCGGCCGCCCAGATAGGGTGTCATTCACTTCATTACGAAATAAGCGGGGATGGCGAGCCGTTACTGCTGCTGCATGGTCTCGGGTCCAGCGGCCTGGACTGGGGCGAGCAAGTGCCAGCATTTTCGGAACGCTGCCAGGTGATTACACCGGATCTGGCCGGCTTTGGCCGCAGTGACAGACTGACGGGGCGGTACAGTATTGCCGAATATGCCAAGGATATTTTCCGGCTGCTCGATCATCTGCGGATAGATCATTGTCACCTGCTGGGTTATTCGATGGGTGGAGCGATTGCATTTCAGATGGCGGCAGACATGCCACGGCGCATATCCAGTTTGATTATTCTCAATAGCCTGCCGAGTTTTGTCCTGGATAATTTCGCCAAGCGCAGAGAGTACTTCCTGCGCTGCCTGATCGTCCGTCTGTTTGGTATGCAGCCGCTGGCTCGCCTGGTGACCAAGCGCCTGTTGCCAAAAGAGGAACATCGCGCAGTGGCCGAAAGAATGGCCGCACGTTACCAGCTCAATGACAGGAAATCATATCTAGCGGCACTCAAGGCGCTGGCAGGCTGGTCGATCACCGACAGACTCGAAGTGCTGACCATGC
>JAPUHG010000176.1 GCA_027297845.1 Gammaproteobacteria bacterium
CTGGCCTCCCCCGACGATGCAACCACAAGCGCGGTCAAGGCGCTGCTCGGTTACCCGTCCGCATCGACGACGACCCTGGCTGAAGGCGGCCACCGGCTGACCGTCCCGCTCCACGACATTGGCTCGGCTGCCAGGCTGACCCTGGGAAACTGGCGTATAAGGGCCGCCCGCGACGAAATCCTCACCAGGGTCGCGCTCGGCCAGGCGCCGTTACCCAACTGGTCCGGAAATCCAGCGGCTGACCGGCTCATCGCTGCAGGTCTTAAACAAGCGTTGACAGAAATGCCCGCGGGCCAATTAGCGACCTGGCGGACGCAAATTTCGTCCGCCTTCACCAATGATTCCCGGTTCGCCGATAGCGTGCTGTTGATCGCCAGGCGGCTGGGTGATGTGGTGCTCTACCGGCAATTGGCGACACTGGCGCCCCCGCGGGTGGCCATCGATATGTTGCGCGATATCGATCTCACGCTGGATCCGGGGCAAAGCCTGGCGGTCCTCGACCTGGTCCGCAGCCGCGACCAACTGGCCTCTGCCGCAATCCTGGCAACCGGCAGGCTGCAAGCCAGGTACCCGGATGCCAAGGAACGGTTGTTTACGCTGCTGGCTGACGCTCGGCACGGCGCCTCGGCCGCAAGCGCCCTGGCCCGGTATGGCGATACTCCCGAAATCAGTCGCCTGGGCGGCGTGGTCCTCGATGCCGACGCAGGGAGCGCCCGGCAAACAGCCATTCTGGCGCTCAGGCTGACCGCCAGCCCCGCAGCCAGATCCGAACTTGCCCGCCTGGCGAGCAATCCGCGCCTGTCGCTGAAGCTTAGAGAAGAGATCGAGCAATGGCTGGCACAGTGAAAACCTCTTTGCTGACTCATCTGGGCGCCGTGGCTGGCCTGTTCCTCTCAGCGAGTGCGGGCGCCGTGTGTGTATTCGACCAATTCAATGAAATCACCAACCCCTTTCAGACCGGTTGCGGCGATGTCCAGTACACCTATACCGAAAATAACAGCAGCGGCTTGAACATTGCGCTGAATTACCCGCCGCCTGTACCGGTCGCTTCGCTGACCGCCGTGGACGGATTCCGCGAATATGCGAGTTTGCACGCGCAACACCAGGCGCTGATGATCGCAAATCCCGACGAAGTCGCCGGCAGCATCGTGGGCCAGACCCTGTCGGGGAGAGATATCTGGGCTTACCAGCTTGGCGATACCGCCGATCAGTTGACTGTCGATGGCCTGCCTGAGCCGGCGGTCATGGTTAACACCGGCACCCACGCCCGTGAATGGCAAACCCCGGAAGCCTCAACCGAATTGTTCGAGACCCTGGTAGAAAACAAGGCCGATGGAAGCGTGGGCCAGTATCTGGCAGAAAACCTCAATGTGGTGATCCTGCCGGTATTGAACATAGACGGCTTCATCCAGACCCAAAGTTTTCCACTTAATTTCATGGCGGACCCCGGGCAGCCGAGAGACGGCCGTATGCGCCGGAAAAACCTGCGCAATCCGGTGACCCTGGGCCTGGTCGATACAACTCTGTCCACCGTTGGCGATAATTTCTGGGGTGTCGATCTCAACCGCAACAATTCGTTTGGCTTTGGTTTGAACGGTGGCTCCTGGGGTCAGGGGCGCGAGACCAGCTTGATTTTTCGCAGTCTGAGCGCGGCCTCGGAACCTGAAATCCTGGCTCTGCAGAACGGCGCCAACCTGGGGCCAACGAATCGCCTGCGAATGTATACCGACATCCATTCCTTTACCCAGATCTATTTCACGCCACTGACCGGCAACACGCGCCGAGACAACATCACGGTGGCGTTGATGAACCGCATGCGCGTGGCTTCACCGAGAATTTATCGAGCTGGCCAGGATGGCCCCAACGAGGTCGGCAACCAGGGTATAGGCCTCACTTCGGACTATTTTGCCTACCGGTTCCAGATTCCATCCTGGACCCTGGAAACAGAACCTTTGAATGGCGCGCAGGATTACGGTGGTACCAGTACCCATGGCCACAGCGGCTTCATCCTGCCCGATAGCCAGGTCGCGCGAATGCGCGACGATGTCACCAACATGCTGCGGCTGGGTTTTTATCGTCAGGCCGCGCCACCAAGAATTCAGGCGATACAAATCAGCGAAGTCGTAACCGGCAACATCGTCTACGCAGCGAGCTGGGTCAACGCCGGTGGCAACAACAGGACACTGGCCGTAACCAGCAACAACGCGCTGGTGCCGGGAACGGACTATCGGCTGTGGCTGGCGTTCAATAAACCCATGCGCTGGCGCAACAGCATCGGCAATATCATCCGTTATCGGGGCCAGACTGTCGATGGCGCAACCGGCAGCGCACAACTGGAAATGCCCACCGTCGCCGGCGAACCGACCGTATCCATCCCGATCAATACCGCATCGGCGTGGCTGGATCAGCCCGGTGGGGCACCGAACGGTTACCTGCGTTATGCCGATGACGCGGTGGTCGCCGATTTCACGATCCCGGCTACCCTTGGCATCAGTAGCCCGGAACCCGCGGTGTTGGCGATCAACAATCTCGATTTCTCGGTAGTGAGGCTGGATGCCGACCCGTCGACCGCCGTTGACTGGGCAAACGGTGCCTGGGTCAATTTCGAGGATTCATTTGGCGTGGCGGGCGATAGTGGCGGTGTGGACTGCACGCTGCAGGTTTTCGTAGCACCGAGCAGTGGCGATCCCGCTCCAGCCAATACCGCCGTTTGTGCCGCATCGATTGCCCCCCCGCCACCGCCACCACCACCTCCACCACCGCCCCCCCCACCGCCGGCAGGGTTTGGTCCAAACTTTTCTGAAATTCAGGCCAGTGTCTTTACGCCGTCATGTGCGACGGCAGGTTGTCATTCCGGGGCAGGGGCGTCAGCAGGCCTCAACCTGGAAGACGCAAACAGCTACGCAGAGCTGGTCGGAATTGCGAGTAGCCAGGACGCCGGAGTTGAGCGCGTAAACGCCACCAATCCCGATATCAGCTATCTCATCCAGAAGCTGGAGGGAACGGTCGCAGGCAGTTCACAAATGCCGCTGGGTGCAGCACCCCTCTCACAAACGGATATCGATGTAATCAGACTCTGGATTAGCAACGGTGCAGTCGACGATCGCGTGCTGCCGCCGGCTGCACCAGTCAAAGTAACTTCACTGGCGCCGATGCCGGGTGCCGTACTTACCGTGGCACCGACTCAGATTGTTGCCGGTTTCGACCAGAATCTCGATGCTGCAACTGTCAACGCGAACACTTTCATTGTAACGGCGAGCGGTGGCGACGGAACATTCGGCGAAGCGAATGACATGCAGATTATTGCAACTCTAATATCGGTGCCAGGCGCAAACCAGAGCAGTGCAGTATTCGACTTAACTGGTATCGCACTGGCCGATGATACTTACAGGGTCACACTGCTTGGTACCGGCGCATCCATTATCATGGATCTCAACGCTAACGCACTTGATGGAGAATTTGGCGGCGGATTTCCGACTGGCAACAATCTTGCGGGTGGCGATTTCATAGCCCAGTTTTCGATCAGTACACCCGTCGTGATCGGCCCAACACTGGACCAGATTCAAACGGTGGTATTTACGCCGACTTGTGCAACGGTCGGCTGCCATACCGGAGCCGGTGCAGCAGCAGGTCTGAATCTTTCCGACGCTGACACGAGTTTCCTTGAGTTGGTTGGCGTACCGAGTTCGCAAAATGCGGCTATTTCGCGGGTTGCTCCGATGGATCCGGGTAACAGTTACCTGATCCAGAAACTCGAAGGCAATGCAGGTACGCAGATGCCCC
>JAPUHG010000177.1 GCA_027297845.1 Gammaproteobacteria bacterium
AACAGGGCTTCGGCAAGGCACATCAGGCCCACGCCCTCATCCGTCGACCGACCGTACTCGGCCAGGAAACTCTCCATCATCGACGGCGAGGTTTCCTGTCTTACCCGGTCGACGGTCAACGCGCCGGCAGCGGCAATCGCATCGCGTTCGCTCGCATCGAGTCTGAGCTGCGCAATCAGGTCGCGCATTACGCTGGCTTCGTCCGCCGCATAGTTGCTTCTGATGGCGTCCCGGAGAGTAGCGCCGTTGCTGTCGGAATTCTCACTGCTATTCATCTTGGATGATCCGCTGGTTGCTGATAAAAAATTGACGACAGCGCTGTGGCCGGCACGTCAGCCAGAAAACAGTTTTGAGAATGTCACAAAATAGAGAGCTAAGCCATTGTTGAAGATCGGGGACGCATCGAAATGCGTCCCCGCGGTTTGAAAGTCAGCCTGTAAGCCGGGTTCTGTCGGGGATAATCATTCATCTGGACTGGAAGTCACCTTCCAGCCTCAAGCAACCAACCCGAAAACGGCGCGGACCACGCCATGGTTTTCCTATTTGGTCTTGCTCCGGGTGGGGTTTACCATGCCACTTCTGTTACCAGAAGCGCGGTGCGCTCTTACCGCACCCTTTCACCCTTACCAGCCGTAGCTGGCGGTCTTCTCTCTGTTGCACTGGCCGTGGGTTTTCACCCCCCAGACGTTATCTGGCACCCTGTCCTGTGGAGCCCGGACTTTCCTCCAGTTCGAAATCTCTTTCAAGAATCAAACCAGCGATTATCCAGCTGACTGCGCGCGATTCTACCCGATGCGTGAACCCCGGGTCGACTGTTATTCAGTTAAGTTGAAGCAACCAGGTGGTTGATATGACCGGCGCCAGGACAATCGTTCAGGCCGCCGACAGCTGTTGGTGGAATATCAACTGTCGCAGCAGCGTGAATTTCTCTTCAGTCAGCAGGAACGGGCTGATCGCGTCCAGCATTTCCTGGCGCTCGCTCGAACCATGCCAACGGTTCCAGGCAGCCTCGTCGACCCAGCGGGTAACGACGACATAGCGATTGGGACGATGAATGTCCACCAGCGACTCTCCGGACAGATAGCCGCTGGCATTCGACATGACGCCAAGCAGGTTGGCAACTGCGGATTCGTAGAATTCCTCGAGCCCTTCCGCGACTTCTCGCTCGATGATGACCCTGATCATTTCCATTACCTCTTTTCGAACATTTAAGCATAGCTTAAATGTGTTAAATCAGGTGCGCAGCATATACAATCGCAGCCAGAACACAATACACACGGAGGAATCCCGATGGCCTGGCAAAAACAAATTCTGCGCGTCAACCTGACTACAGGTAGTTGCAATATCGAACCGTTGAACATGGAATGGGCAGAATCCTACCTCGGCTCACGCGGGCTCGGCAGCAAATACCTCTACGAGGAAATGGATCCGGCCGCGGATGCCCTGTCAGCCGAAAACAAGATAATTTTTGCCACTGGCCCCCTCACCGGCACCATGGCTTCCACCGGCGGACGCTACACCGTGGTGACCAAGGGTGCGCTCACCGGCGCCATCGCCTGCTCCAATTCCGGCGGCAAATTCGGCGCCGAATTGAAGATGGCGGGCTATGACTTGCTGATCATCGAAGGCGTTTCCGAGAAACCGGTTTACCTGCACATCGAAGACGACAAGGTCGAGCTCTGTGACGCCGGTGAAATCTGGGGCAAGACGGTCTGGGAAACCGAAGACCTGCTGGCGCAGAAATATCGCGACCCGTTGATGCGCTTTGCCGGCATCGGCCAGGCTGGCGAATCACTGTGCCGTTTTGCCTGCGTGGTGAACGACAAACATCGCGCTGCGGGGCGCTCCGGAGTCGGCGCAGTCATGGGTTCCAAAAACCTCAAAACCATCGCGGTACGCGGCACCATAGGCGTGCGCGCAAAAGATCCAAAGGCGTTTTACAAGATCGTCAATGAAGTCAATGCACGCATGACCGATCGTGACGAAATGGCGCGCGACGGCACGATCGCGATGGTCGACGTGACCAACGGTTTCGGCAGCCTGCCGACCAATAACAATCGCAGCGTACGTTTCGAAGGCGCCAACAAGCTCAACGCCGAGGCGATGCATAGCCCCAACGAAAACGGGCATACCAATATTGTCACCAACGGTGCCTGCTTCGGCTGCACCATCGGCTGTGGTCGTATCTGCAAGATCGACCCAACACATTTCTCGGTCAAGGACCGGCCCGAATACCACGGCGCCTCCGGTGGCCTGGAGTACGAGACGGCCTATGCGCTCGGTTCCGCCTGCGGTGTCGACGACATCGACGCTGCCACCTTTGCAGGTTTCCTCTGCAACGAGTACGGCATGGATCCCATTTCGCTGGGTGGCACCATCGCCGCGGCGATGGAGTTGTACGACATCGGTGCAATCGATGACAGCACGACCGGTGGCATCAAGCTGGAATTCGGTTCGGCGCAGGCGCTATGCCAGATTGCCGAACTCACCGGCAAGGGTGAAGGTTTTGGCGCCGATATTGCGATGGGTTCAAAACGCCTGTGCGAAAAATATGGCCATCCCGATTTGTCGATGAGCGTAAAAGGTCAGGAATTTGCGGCCTATGACGGGCGCTCGATGCAGGGTATGGGACTCGCGTATGCCACCAGTAATCGCGGCGCCTGTCACCTGCGCGCCGATCCCTACGGGCACGATTTCGAAACCACCGAAATCGAGGGCAAGGCAAAAATCGTTGCCGAGTCACAGCGTGATGTTGCTTTCCTCGACTCCAGCGGCCTGTGCCTGTTTCCAGGTGGTTGCGGCTGGGGCCTCGAAGACTATCGCACGCTGGTCGATGCCGCCTGCGAGAGTGACTGGAACGAAGCACGCATGGCGGAAACCGGCGAACGCATCTGGGTACTGGAAAAACTCTTCAACCTGAAGGCGGGCCTCAGCAAGAAGGACGACACCCTGCCAAAGCGCATACTCGAAGAACCGGCCGACGTCGGCGCCGGTAAGGGCCTCGTCTGCCGTCTCGACGAAATGCTGCCCGAGTACTACCAGATAAACGGCTGGGACGCCGAAGGTGTACCGACCGAGGAAACGCTCAAGCGACTCAACTTAAACTAAGTTTCTGGCCATTTCAGTTTCTGGCAACACCATGGATATCTCTGTCACCCTGTTCGGCGGGCTGCGTCACTTCCTGCCCGCCGGCAGTTCCTTCAACAAATGCACCATCAAGATCGATGACGAGAGTCGTCTCGAAGCTCTGCTGGAACAGTTGCCGATTCCGGCAGAGAAGAAATATATCGTCATCATCAACGACGAGAAGGTGTCGCGCGAGGACTATGCCGATATCACCATCAACAGCGACGACACGATCGTTCTGCTGCCGCCGATCAAAGGTGGCTGACAGGTTTGTCTTTTATCAGTTACTCAGACGCTTGTCCGGTGCCCTTGTGCCCGCAGCCAGTTCTGTATTTATTTCTGTCCGAACCCAATAATTAACCTTTCGCAAGTGCTGGCAGGTGAGGTATCTTGCGTGGCCGAATTATTTACAACCCGGGAGGGTGAGACATGCCGAATCCAATTCATGACGCCAGCAATATGGTCAATCTGACGCGCTACCCGATCGCCGATCTCGAGTCGGCTGAAGGGACCGCTTTCGCGCGCAACTGTCGCGAGGAATATTTGCAAACCGGATTATGCATGTTGGAGGAATTTATTGTGCCGCAAGCCTTGCAAACCCTGGCCGCGGAAGCCACCAGCTACGCCGATGATGCCTATTTTTGTAAAAGCTCACACAGCGCATATCTGACTGCGGACGATCCTGACCTGGCAGAGGATGATATCGCGCGTCGACAGGAACAAACCTTCGTCGGTTCGGTTCCCTATGACAGAATTGATCCACAAAGCCAGCTCAATGCCTTATACCAATGGGATCCACTCAAGGACTTTATCGGATACGTGTTGGGCAAAGAAACCTTGTACCGCTTCGCAGATCCGTTTGGTGCCTGCTCGATTAATGTCTTTGTCGATGGTGGCGAACATGGCTGGCACTTCGATGAATCCGAATTTACCGTCACGCTGATGCTGCAACCTCCACAGGTCGGCGGGGTATTTGAGTATTTGCCGCAGATTCGCGGGCGGGATGACGAGGAGAAGCTAGTTGCCGGTTTGCTGGATGGCAATCGTGATGGCGTGGTAGAGCTACCCTTTAGCGCAGGAACCTTGTTAATTTTTGGTGGCAATCAAACCATTCACCGGGTCACACGCGTACAGGGTGAGCGCCCCAGATTGGTGCCGGTGTTGTGTTACAGCGAATCGCCAGGCCAGGTGAACAGTGAGGCGGTACGCCAGCTTTTCTGGGGCCGCAGCGGCCCGGAGACGGAGAACTCAACTGGAGTTTCGGCATAAGTCAGGGTGCCCTGGCAATGTCACTCCTTGCCTCTTTAACGTGTTATCAGTGATGCCATAGAGTGACAGTTAACTTATTCCTGAATCCGTAGTCGTCTGATCAGTTGATTGTATTTCGTCCGCTGAACGCCGGGCTTCTGCTACATCCGAATTCACATAGGTGAGTTCAACTTTTTGATAATCCGCATAGAGGTTGCGCAAGTAAGACTGAGGCTGATTCGGGCACGGGATATCATCGTCAAGA
>JAPUHG010000178.1 GCA_027297845.1 Gammaproteobacteria bacterium
CAGGACTGACTCCCGCAAAAGTCCCGCAACACCCCAGATAGCCTAATTAGTGATTAGGCTGGCCGCGACATTGCCGTTGCGGCTGTTGGCTGCCGACAATCGTAGCCCTCCGGGCGGTACTAGCCTATATTGCTACGACGCTCGTGCCGACCGGTCTATTTTTAGTCACATTGCTTCTTATGATCATGGCCAGAACGGTTACACTGACTCTTCAGAAGTGCCTTATGTACTTTGCCGAACCTGCGACTGAAAGAGAACCTGCGTCGATGCTGGCATTTAGTATATTGGCAGTCATTGTAAATTTAGTTTCGGTGATTATTTAAGCAGGGGGGCATTTTTTCACTACGTAGTTTTTTCGTTTCCGGGTTATTAGTGCTCGGGGCACAACGCAATTCCAGTTTTTTCGGACAGATCGATGGCGGGAGCTTCCAGAGTAGTATGAATTATTGATGGCCCTTATTGAGACGATTCGGCAGGTGGCAGTTCCACTCTATGCCGGAGATCCGGTGGTCCTTGTCTTTTTCCACGCAAGGTCAAACAGCTATTGGGCGAATTGAGAATGACTTTTGACAAATCGAGACGAGTGTTTCTTCAAGGACTGGGGAGCGCGGGCATAGCAGGCATAAGCGGCTGTTGTACGAACGCGCCGGGAATCGTCGAAGACGCTACCGACGCCTTAGAAATCGGTTTCTCGCCACTCGCTCCCGCGAGTATCAACAGTTCGTTACGGTTGACCACCCGCGTCATCGATCCGCACTGCCATCTGTTCAATGCGAGTGACGTGCAGGTGGGTGGCTATCTGGCCGGCCCTATCGCCAACAATCTTCCCAGCAGCATTCGGTGGCTGGTAAAGGGACTGGCGCCCATCGTGGAGGCATTCGCCAAGAACATCGCAATTTCCGCCTACAAGGAAATGCAGCAACTGAACGATTTGCAACAGGAGCTGTTAACGGCCGGCCTGACAGACGGCGAATCCGTCATTGACAAGCAAATCGACGAACATCGGCAATTAATCGCCAAAGAGCTGGCGGCGGAAATCCAGGGTACCGACCTCGAACGCAGAATTAACGAGCACCTGGTCGGCCTGGCAGCCGTGAATGCCGGTTTTTCCGCCGGGTTTTCCGAGCGGTACCTGCTTGAAACCTTTCGCCGGGAAGATGATTTGACGGTCGATTCTGCGGCTTTGCTCCGGGACCCGTCGGGCTCAGCGGACCGGTCCGGCAGTATTTTTGCGTTCGTTGCGCATATGTTGTCGCCCCGCTATCACAATCTGAGGAAGTACCAAAAAGCCTACAGCACCAGTGACGATGCCATTGGCATCGATACCTGTCTGGCATCGCTGGTCGATTTCGATTACTGGCTCGGTTCCTGCGACCACCCCGTCTCGCATATGCGCGACCAGATCATCCTGCACCAACGCATTTCCGAACTTTCCAACAACTACATGTATCCGATCGTCGCCTACAATCCATGGACAGACATCAAAGAAAATGACGCATCTCTGACGATGGTGGTGGACGCCGTCAAAAACCGAGGGTTCAAGGGCGTCAAGATCTACCCACCCATGGGATACTTTCCCCGTGGCAACGCCGGTAACCCCGGCTATCCCAATGACGCCGAACATCCGGATCTTGCGCTGCTCGATGCAAAACTGAATGCGATGTTCGAGGAATGCCGCTCTTTGGATGTGCCAGTGATGGCGCATAGCGACGAAAGCATGGGGCGCCTTCCGTCCCACAACAAGCTTGGTGGACCCAGCGGCTGGGAGGCGTTTTATCGGGAGCCGGGGAACCGGGCGGCCAGAATAAACCTGGGCCATCTGGGCGGGGAATCCGGTGGAGGCAGCCGAGGCAACTGGAGCGCCGATTTCGTCCAGATGATGGGGCAGGCGGATAATCTGTATGGCGACCTCGGATTCTGGGATGGCCTGGTAGAAGGTAACCAACAGGCGGCCGAGCGCATGAAAAGCCTACTCGGCTTGCGACTCAGTGACACCGAGGTTGCGGCCGACCGACTGATGTTCGGCACGGACTGGTTCATGCTCAGCCAGAAACCTGGCTGGAAGAGCTACGCAGTTCGCTTCCAGCATGTTTTGAAAGAAATTGGCGTAGATGATGTGATTTTGGAAAAATTGTTCAGCAGCAACGCGCGACGGCTGTTCAAGCTATAAGTGCACGGCGAGATTAGAATGGGCATTCGACACGCCGCCTGGTCGAAATGCTTTCGAGTATCGTCAAGATCTGTTAGGGCACAGCTTTGTATGGCGAACTGCATGCAGACATCAGAACCAGACAAATCGTGATTGATGACATCACCAAAACTCTCAACGGAAACATGAAAACCTTACTCGTCGCACGATGAAGCGCTGTCCCCGCTTGCGAACATTGTGCGTATTCGATCGATCGCCTTTTGAAACAAATAGGTCGCCCTGATTCGAAAGAGTCTCGACAAACGAATTCACCTCTTCTACTGCGGTAAAGCGGTTCGGGATGTCGCCAAGCACTACACAACGACCGCGCTGCCCACCAAGTAGAACGTCCTGAGAGGCACGCGCGTTAACCTTGATCGGTCGACCATCGGACGAACGCACATTTACAACAACCGGTTGCTGCACTTTGGCGCGCACAACCGACTTGGACCCGATGCGAACGACGGCAGTCGATACGGTCGCCCCCCGTGCCAACCCTGCGCGTCTTGCCAGGTCTTCCCGCGTTCGCGCATTCAACCGACGCGATGAGGGCCCGCGCCTGGGTGGGGTTGGACCATCCAAACTCGCCGTGGGTGCCAGCATAGCGGCGCTGCCCAGATGTACATTGTGGGCGTTAAAAGCATCGCGGATCTGAACATGGTTAGCGCCTCCATTAGCAGCAGTATCGGCATGGATCATGGCCCGGCCCACGGAGCGAAAGAAACGCACCTCCTCCGGCGCCGATTCAACGGCCGACGATAGTACCGTGCCCGCGGATATCGCCGCATTACGCAACCCTGCGGCAGTGTGAACGCCGCCATTTCGGTAG
>JAPUHG010000179.1 GCA_027297845.1 Gammaproteobacteria bacterium
CTTCAGATCACCAAAGATCAATTCCCGTCACATATTGCTGAAAGACGTCTGGTCGGAGTATTTCTCGCAACACGTTTCGATCAAATCCTTCAACGAGGAGAAACTATCGAGGTTTATTTCTTCTGCGATGCCGGGCGGGTAACTTTTCAACCAGACTTTTTCCACGGTTCTCTCCTGAAGGCCGGATATGGCAGCTTTCCTGTATATCACTTGCCCGTTAAGCAGGGCAAGAATTGTGCGATGCACTCAGATTAGGCTATTGCGGTGACCACCATCGAGAAAGTCGGCGACGTTGGCGGCCATTTCGTTGAGCGCTCTTTGCCTGGCCTCGCGGGTAGCCCAGGCGATATGGGGGGTGACGATCAGGTTTGGCAGATCGGCATCCAGTAACACATTGCCATTGACCGGTGGTTCCTCGCTGAGCACGTCGATACCGGCGCCACCGATCCGCTTTTCCTCGAGCGCTTCCAGCAGCGCCTGCTCATCGACCAGGGCGCCCCTGGCGGTATTGATCAACAGGGCGTGTCTTGGCATTAGCTCCAGCTCGGGCGTACCGATCAAATTCTCAGTTTCCGGGGTGAGCGGACAATGCAGACTGAGAACGTCGGCTTTTGGCAATAATTGCGCCAGTGGCAGTCGCTCAGGACCGGCAATAGTGGTCGTCGAATCAGCGGCGTCGCCCCCGGGCCGTTGCGCGAGCAATACCTTCATGCCAAACGCTTCCGCAGCTTTTGCTACGCCCCGGCCGAGCTCGCCATAACCGACTATGCCCAGCGTGCTCTCGGCAAGCTCGCGGATCGGGTAATCCAGCAGGCAAAACTGCGGGCTGCCTTTCCAGGCGCCTTGCTGCAACAAGGACTGGTATTCGCGCAGATGCTGATTGAGGCTCATGATCAGGGCGAACACGTGCTGGACAACGGCATCGGTACAATACGCGACGATATTGCACACCGAGATTCCATGCTCCCGGGCTGCCTCGAGATCGACATTATTGGCGCCGGTGGCCGCCAGGCAGATCAGCTTTAACTTCGCTGCAGCGATCATTGCCTGGCGATCGATTCTGATCTTGTTGGTCAGAATAATCTCAGCCTCTCCAACGCGCTGATGCAGGTCCGCGTATTCGGTAGTAGGAAAGTACTGCAGGTCTGGCAGAACCCGGTCCAGGGGTTCGGCGTCGATATCACCGCGGCTTATCGTTGCGAAGTCCAGAAATACGCTTTTCATGAGTTATCCTAGTGCCCGGTTGGATGATAGCAAGCCTTATAAAGGTAGTGTATGCGGGCATTGGCATGAACAAACCCAAGCAACCGTTCTGGGAAACCAAGCGGCTGGATGAAATGAGCCAGGAGGAGTGGGAGTCACTTTGTGATGGTTGTGCGCGTTGCTGTATGCACAAGCTAGAAGACGAAGATAATGGCAACGTTTATTACACGCGCATAGCATGCCGTCTCCTTGATATCGGCAGTTGCCGCTGTACGGACTATGCCAATCGCCGCACCGAGGTTCCCGATTGCCTGGTACTGACGCCAAACCGCGCGCAGGAATACGATTGGCTGCCAGAAACATGTGCGTACAGAAAATTGTCGCGAGGCGAAAAACTGGAAGCCTGGCATCCGTTGATCAGTGGCGATCCGGAGTCGGTTCATCGCGCCGGCATTTCAGTACGACAATACGCCGTGCAAGACGATGAGATTGATGAGGCGGACTATGAGGACTACCTGGTCGACGACTCGATCTGATGGTTGAGAGCCACTGAATTTTTTGAATATCAAAATATCGGAGCCCCGCATGAAAGACGCCAGTTTCCTGCCGCTTAGCACTTACCAGGAGTATCCGCCTGAGGAAATGCTGAAGCGGGCAGAGGAATTTGCCGATGATTTGCATCGTCGGCGAACGATTCGTGATTTCTCCGCCAGGGCGTTGCCGGCGGGATTGATCGAACATTGCCTGAATGCCGCACTCAGCGCGCCCAGTGGCGCCAATATGCAACCCTGGCATTTCGTCGTGGTGACAGACCCTGAGATCAAGCGCCAGATTCGGGTGGCGGCCGAGATCGAGGAAAAAGAGTTCTATGAACACAGGGCATCGGCGGAGTGGCTGGAAGCTTTGCAGCCATTGGGCACCGACGAGAACAAGCCATTCCTTGAGGATGCCCCCTGCCTGATCGCTGTTTTCGTCCAGAAGTACGGCCTGTTACCCGATGGACGAAAATTCAAACATTACTACCCGACCGAGTCTGTCGGACTGGCGACCGGAATGCTGGTCAGCGCGCTGCAGCGTGCCGGACTTGCCTCGCTGACGCACACACCAAGCCCGATGAAGTTTCTCAACAAAATTCTGGGGCGGCCAAAACACGAAAGGCCTTTCCTGTTGATCGTTGCCGGTTACCCGGCCGATGATGCGCAGGTTCCGGTTATCGAGCGGCGTGCTATGGCAGACAGCGTCAGCTTTTTTTAGGACGCCCTGCGCCACGAGGGGCCTTAGGTAACCAGCATTTTTTTCGCTTCGCGAATAAACTCCTCTTTTTTCTCTCCTTCGGGGGATCGCGGTGGCGTTGGTATTTGCATGCCACGGATAACTGCCGGCCGGGCCCCGACTTTTTCGAGCCATGTCTGCAAATGATGGAGGCCGTCAACGCTGACGCCGGACCAGTCGTATGTGGATACCCAGGGATAGGTAGCGACATCCGCTATTGAGTAATCGCCGGCCAGGTATTCCACCGTGGACAATCGTCGGTCGAGAACTTCGAAGAGCCGCCTGCACTCGGCCTGGTAGCGGTCGATCGCATAATCGATTTTTTCCGTCGCATAACGGAAAAAGACATTGGCCTGACCCATCATCGGGCCGATGCCAGCCATTTGAAACATCAGCCACTGCATCACAATGGAGCGGGCCTTTTCGTCCCCTGGCATCAGCATTCCGGATTTCTCCGCCAGGTAGACCAGGATGGCCCCGGATTCGAAAACGACGAAATCGTTTTCGTCATGATCGATAATGGTCGGGATACGGCCGTTGGGGTTGATCGCCAGGTATTCCGGCTGTTTTTGCTCGAGCTTGCCCAGTTGCAAGGGCCTGACCGTATATTCCAGCCCGATCTCCTCGAGCATCACGGAAACTTTCCGCCCGTTTGGTGTTCCTGCGGTAAACAGTTCAATCATCTTAAAACCACTTTCACCGATGTATCTGGAAATATCGAGCAGAATTCGCAACAGGTTTGCTGAGTTAACTATGGCACATTGGCCGGGTGTACGGGAATCGGTGAACCATGGATGGTGCAAACGAAGCGAGCGACCGATACCGGTGGCAAGGCAGGTTGTCAGACGCGGACCGGTATCTGATTGGCAAACGGTCACCCCTGGAAGGGAAGGTGCTAAGACTACCGGCCGGGATGCAGCCCGCCGATGGCTTTGCCATTCGACTGCAACCCCCGTTCGAGCCGCTGGAGAAAACCATAAGGCGTCTCGCGCCGTTGATTGCCAGCGGTAAGAAAGTCACCCTGGATTTATCCTCGGCGGGTTTTTCGACAGCCGACAGGGCGCCGGATTGCGCGGGATTGCTTGAGCCGCTGGCTTCTGTTTCCCAGGCTTTGGCTGCGCGTAGTCTGAGCCTGGAATCGACCTCTATCGTGGTATCGAGCGATCACCCGGACACTCCGGCTCTGGCCGCTCGTACCCGTCTGGGAGAGGGCCCGCGGCGCCTGGTGATCTGTATCAGCGACGAGTTTTTGCGTGCGGTGCAGTTTGACCGCGAGCTGGCGACCAATTACAACGTGGCGGGCAATGCGACAGCTAACAGGGCCGGCGCACCTTCACCACGGAAAATCTGGTGGTCCTGGCTGGAACAGATTGTGGAACAGACCGGTCTCGATCTGTTTATCGAACACAGCGGCAGGAGCCTGCCGGATCTGAATGCGCAATGCCTGGCGAGCGTTGCATGGCCACTGCTCATAAAGGCGCCTGACTACGGCGCGCAAATCGTGATGGAGCTGGATCTGGCTGCGCTCAATCTGTCCCAACTGTGGCGGCCAGGATGCCTGACTCACGACCTGGTCCGGGTGGTGGACAGGTTGCTGGAAACCACGCAATGGCCATCTGCCTCGATCGCGCTGCACGCGACCCGCAACAAGCATGCTGTCTTGTGGCTCCGCGGCCTGTTGCCATTATCGAGACGGTTGTCTCGCTGCCCGACGGTTGCTGGCGATCGTTTGCGGGAGATCATAGAGGCGTTCCGCCGCAGCCTGGTGCTGGCATCCAGACGGTATTTCGTTGAAAAAGCGGGCCATCACCATCCGCCCGGCTGGATTGCCGAAATTGACTGTCCCGACCTGAGGCAACAGGTCTCATCCAGGCTGAAACTGTCAGGAGCCCGTCCGAGTATCAGCATGGCGATATCGCCGTGGGACCTGTTGCCGGATGAACGCGGCTCCGGCCAGGCGTCCCAGACCTACCTGTTTCCATTGCTAAGCAGCGCCGATTTGCTGGTCTGGCAAATACCCGAGCGACTCAGCATGCGCAAGGAACGCCTGGATTGCTTGTTTCGCATGGCCTGGGCGGCAAAAAAGCGTTGCAATGACAGGCCGGTAGAAAACCCGTTATTTGCCAGATAGGCAAGGCAGGGTCGGCTGGTTTTCGGCCGCGTATTCATTGGCATTTCGGGCTTGGCGTGATATACGGTCATACAAGCTTTTGGTCTGAGTGTCTTTTCCCCGCCTGACTTCTGCACAGCCAGGAGCGGCGCAGATAACGAAAAAGAAGGACAATCATTTGCCACAACTGCCTGATGTACATGGTATAGCTGCCCTGGCCTTGACCCTGCTGGCGCTGTTCCTGTTCACGCGGGATCGTATCCCGTTGGAAACATCCAGCCTGGTGGTCCTGGCGGTATTGGTACTCGGTAGCTGGGTATTTCCCTATCAGGGCAGCGATGGCGTGGTCTCACCGGCTGATTTTTTCTCGGCGTTTGGCAATGAGTCTTTGATCACGATTTGCGCGCTGATGGTAGCGGCCAAAGGTATAGAAACGACAGGGGCGCTGCAGCCGCTGGTGCGGCTTGCTTCATCCGGCTGGAACAGGCATCCACAGTTTTCCATGTTGATGACCCTGCTGGTCGTCGCCGTCCTCAGTGGTTTTCTGAACAACACGCCGATCGTCATCATGTTGCTGCCGGTACTGGTCAGCGTGGCGCTGCGCAGCCGATTGTCCGCGTCTAGCATGCTGATGCCGATGGGCTTTGCCGCGACTATCGGCGGCATGGCAACCACGATCGGTACCTCGACGAATCTGCTGGTTGTCGGTATCTCGAGGGATATGGGGCTCCCGCAGATCGGCATGTTCGATTTTGCCCTGCCAGTCGCCATCGTCGGCGGAGTTGGTATCTTGTTTCTCTGGTTGCTCGGGCCACACCTGTTGCCTGACAGAAGTTCCGCGTTGGCGGATATCACGCCGCGGGTGTTCAACGCTTTGCTGCATGTGGATATGGGGAGCGCCGCTGCCGGTAAGTCCTTGTCCGAAGTGCTGGCGATGACCAACAACCGGATGCGAGTGGAGAGAATCCAGCGCGGCGAAAATTTGTCGGTGACCCGGTTGCCATCTGCAACCATAAAAGCCGGCGATCGTCTTTTCGTTCGCGACACACCGGATCGGTTAAAGGAGTTTGAAAATACTCTCGGCGCACGATTGTATAACGCGACCGACCTTCATCATCCGGTCAGCGATCAGTTCCCGTTGAGCGCCGGGGACCAACAATTGGCAGAGGTCGTGGTTACCCGCGGATCGCCGCTGCATCATCGATCGCTGCGCCACACGCGGTTTGCGACGCGTTACGGTCTACTGCCCCTTGCTATCCACCGGGCTCGTCTGAATGTGGATCACTCCAGCGGCGAGCTGGCGGATGTCAGGCTCAGTTCCGGTGATGTGTTGCTGGTCCAGGGGAGCCGGGACAACGTCAACGAATTACGCAACAGCGGCGAAATGCTGGTCCTGGATGGCACGACCGATTTGCCTCGCAAGGCCAAGTCGAATCGTGCGTTGTTAATCATGGGCGCCATTGTCGGTGCCGCGGCAACCGGTCTGTTGCCCATTTCGGTCAGTAGCGTAGCGGGCGTAGCGTTAATGATCGGCGCCGGCTGTTTGCGCTGGACAGATGTGGGTCAGTCACTCAGCGCGCAAATTATCCTGGTTATCGTTGCCAGCCTGGGGCTCGGTCTGGCGCTGACGGTTACCGGCGCCGCCAATTACCTGGCACAACTTTTTGTTTTCGCAACCAGCGGCTTGCCGGTGGCGGGTGTACTCAGTGCATTGATACTTGCGATGGCGCTGGTCACCAATGTCGTTACCAATAATGCGGCGGCAATAATCGGCGCACCGATTGCCGTCAGTATTGCCAATCAACTTGGTGCACCCGTAACGCCGTTTTTGCTGGCGGTCATATTTGGCGCCAATATGAGTTTCGCCACCCCCATGGGGTACACGACCAACCTGCTGGTGATGAGCGCCGGCGGTTACCGCTTCATGGATTTTATCAGGCTTGGCATACCGTTAACGCTGGTGATGTGGGCCGGTTTTTCGATCGTACTGATGTTCTTGTATTTGTAGACGGTCACACCCGGGAGGGAATGATGAACGAGATGAGCAGCGGTGGCATGAGCTCTGATGAACGGATGTGGGGCATGCTTTGCCATTTGAGCGCCATGACCGGGTACTTTTCCGGTATCGGTTTTATTCTTGGCCCATTGATCGTCTGGCTTTTAAAAAAGGACCAGTACAGTTTCGTCGATGAGCAAGGCAAGGAAGCGCTGAATTTTCAGATCACGGTTTTTATCGCGGCGGTGGCCTGCGTACTTCTGATACTGCTTCTGATCGGTGTATTGCTGCTCTGGATTCTGGGTATTGTCAACTTCGTGATGATCATTATCGCTGTGATTAACACCAATAATGGCGAGCACTACAAGTACCCGTTTTCCTTGCGGCTGATCAAGTGACCCCCGGAGACCGACCAGCAATGTTGACGAATCGGCAAAATACCTGCTTTAATGCTTGCATGAATTACGCAACGGCAAGTATTCCCGTCAGCCAGCAGAACCGCTGGTGGTGGCCGGTTTCCCAGGGGGGGATGCTGGTCTAGCCGCGCGTACATGAGCTAATCAGAAACCCACCCTTGATCCAGGGGTGGGTTTTTTTATGACCGATCCCTGCGCACAAGAGCACAAACGTAGAGGATTCGATGCAACAACATTTTGATATCGTCGCCGACCTGGATACACCCGTATCGGCCTACCTGAAGCTTAAGCCGCTGATGCCGCGTTACCTGCTGGAAAGCGTGGAAGGCGGCAAGCACGTTGGCCGTTATTCTTTTCTCGGTTTCGGCAAAACTCGCGAATTCCGTCTTGATGCCAACGGCGCGAGGATGAACGGGCACAGCTTACCAGCGGCGCGGGACCCGGAGGCGTTTCTCGATGTCTTTCGGCAGGCACTGGCAGCTGCACCGAAGCTCTATCCGGAAATCCCCGAACTGCCCTTCGATGGCGGCCTGGTCGGCGTTTCCGCCTATGACCTGATACGCAATTTCGAAAGCCTGCCCGTCGGCGGGCCGGCAAGCCGTTGGCCGCGTGCTCTGTACCTGGCAACCGATTCTTTGCTGGTGTTCGACCACCTGACCCGCCGCGCTGCACTCCTCCATAGCGGGAATGAAATCGAGCGCAGCCGGCTCAGACGCCAGGTTCTCGATTT
>JAPUHG010000018.1 GCA_027297845.1 Gammaproteobacteria bacterium
TCGGCATCGCGAATCACCGGCACCATCAACCCGTTCGGCGTATCGGCGGCGAACCCCAGGTGACAATACTTCTTGTACACCAGGCTCTCGCCATCGGCGCTTAGTGAGCTGTTAAAACCAGGGAATTCCTTAAGCGCCAGCACACAGGCCCGGAGTATGAACGCTAGCGGCGTCAATTTGACCCCTTTATCGGCCGCAACCGGTTTCAGGTCCTGGCGAACTTGTTCGAGCTCGGTGATATCGGCCTCATCGAACTGGAATACATGCGGCAGATTGATCCAGGCCGCCTGTAGCCTGGGCCCGGAGATTTTCTGAATCCGGCCCAGCGGTTTGGTCTCGATCTCGCCGAAACGGGCAAAATCGACTTCGGGCACCTTTGGCAAGGCCGCACGTGCTCCCGCGCCACCAGACAACACGGATTTGACCCACGCCTTGACGTCGTCGTGAGTGATTCGGCTCTTTAGTCCGCTGCCCTTGACCTGCCCGAGATCGACTCCCAGTTCACGCGCCAGCATCCTGACCGATGGGCCGGCGTGCGCGCTGGAAAAACTCTTCTCGTCTATCGGTGGCAACGTTTTTGCCGGTGCTCGCGCGGGAGCGGGCGCTGGTGGCGAGGCTGGCGGAATCTCGGCTTTGGGTTTGGCTGCCTCCTCGGCTGCTGGCGCCGCCCGTATCCCGAGCATCGTTAGCAGCAGGTCGCCTTCGGAAACTTTGTCGCCTTCTTTAATCGCAAGCGAGAGTATTTTGCCACCCACCGGCGCGGGAACATCCATCGCCGCCTTGTCCGTCTCCAGGGTCAGCAACGCGTCTTCAACCTCAATTTCCTGATCGACCTGGACCAGCACCTCGATGACATCCACATCGGAAAAATCGCCAATATCGGGGACCCGGACTTCAATTACCTCGGGCTGAGCGGGTTTTCCGCTCTCTTTTTCTATCCCATCTGAATCTGCTGCGCTCTCGTCAAGCGTTTGCTGTTGCTCGGCGGTCGTCTCCAGCACCAGCACCCGGTCGCCTTCGGAGACCTTGTCACCGACCTGCAGGCTGACTTCGGTTACCGTACCCGCCACGGTCGCCGGTATATCCATTGCGGCTTTATCGGTTTCCACGGTAACCAGGCCATCCTCGACCTCGACCCGATCCCCCTTCGCCACCATGACCTCGATGACTTCCACATCCTGAAAATCACCAATATCGGGAACCTTGATTTCGATTCGTTCGGCCATTATTCGCTGCGATCCTATACGCCGACCGGGTCCGGTTTTTTCGGATCGATACCGAGTTTCCTGATAGCCTCGCTAACCGTAGCCTGGTCAAGCTTGCCGTCATCGGCAAGCGCCTTGATCGCGGCAAGCGCAATGTGCCGACGATCGACTTCGAAATGATTACGCAGGGCGGCACGTGCGTCACTACGCCCATAACCGTCCGTCCCCAACACCACGAAACGTCCCGGTATCCATTGTCTGATCTGATCGGGCACGGCTTTCATATAATCGGTCGCCGCGATATAGGGCCCTTCCCGATCGCCAAGGCATTGTTGAACATAGCAACGTCGTTGATCCGCAACTGGGTTCAGGCGATTGAAGCGCTCAACTTCCAGCCCATCGCGGCGTAACTGATTAAAGCTGGTCACGCTCCAGACATCGGCTGGAATTGAAAAATCTTTCTCCAGCAAGTCGGCGGCCGCTTCGACTTCCCGCAATATGGTTCCCGATCCCATCAGCTGAGCGCGCACCTGCCCGCGTGCGCCGATGTGCAGCAAATACATGCCATTGAGAATCCCCTGCTCGACTCCTGCAGGCATCGCCGGATGGACATAGTTTTCGTTCATGCAAGTGATGTAGTAGAAAACGTTTTCCTGCTCCTCGATCATGCGGCGCATGCCATCGTGAACGATGACCGCGAGCTCGTAGGCGTAAGCCGGATCATAGGAAACGCAGTTTGGAATCGTGGCAGCCAGCAAATGGCTATGCCCATCCTGATGTTGCAGACCCTCACCGGCAAGCGTCGTCCGCCCTGCGGTACCACCGATCAGGAATCCGCGCGCCTGCATGTCGCCTGCGGCCCAGGCAAAATCCCCGATCCGCTGAAAACCAAACATGGAATAATAAATGTAGAAAGGAATCATCTGGACGCCGTGGTTGGCATAGCTGGTACCGGCGGCGATCCACGAGCAAAACGCGCCGCCTTCGTTGATCCCCTCTTCGAGAATCTGACCCTTGATATCCTCGCGATAAAACATCAACTGGTCCGCATCCTGCGGCGTATACAACTGGCCGAGCGACGAATAAATGCCGACCTGACGGAACATGCCCTCCATACCGAAGGTACGCGCTTCATCCGGGACGATGGGCACGATGTGTTTACCGATCTGCTTGTCCTTGAGCAGGCCGGTCAACATCCTGACCAAGGCCATCGTCGTCGATATTTCCCTTTCTCCGCTGCCTTGCAACTGGGTCGCAAATATTTCCAGCGGAGGCACCTTGAGCGCCGGCGCTTTATCCAGACGAACCGGCAGGTAACCTCGCAGTTTCTTGCGCTTGTCCTGCAAATAAGCCAGTTCTTCACTGCCTGGCGGCAGCTTGCAGAATGGCAAGGCATCGAGTTCGTTATCGGCAATCGGGATGTTGAAACGATCACGAAACGCTCTCAGTTCGTCGGTATCCATTTTTTTCTGCTGATGAGTAATGTTCTGTCCCTCGCCAGCCTCGCCCATACCGTAACCCTTCACAGTCTTGGCCAGAATCACGGTTGGGCGGCCCTGATGAGCTGATGCGGCTGCGTAGGCGGCATAAACCTTGCGCGCGTCGTGCCCACCGCGATTGAGATGCCAGATCTCGTCATCCGACATGTTGGCAACCATGGCTTTGAGTTCCGGGTATGCGCCAAAGAAGTTCTCGCGCGTATAGGCGCCGCCTTTGGCCTTGAAGTTCTGGTATTCCCCGTCGACGCATTCTTCCATGCGCTGACGCAACAGGCCATTCTGGTCACGCGCCAGCAGAGCATCCCAGCGCGAGCCCCAGATGACCTTGATGACGTTCCAGCCGGCGCCAAGAAACACCGCTTCCAGTTCTTGGATAATCTTGCCATTACCCCGGACCGGCCCATCGAGCCTTTGCAGATTGCAGTTGACGACAAAAATCAGGTTATCCAGCTTCTCCCGGACCGGCATGGTAATGGCGCCCAGCGACTCGGGTTCATCCATTTCACCGTCGCCGAGAAAGCACCAGATC
>JAPUHG010000180.1 GCA_027297845.1 Gammaproteobacteria bacterium
CTCGTGAAAATGGAGCCCAACGAAATAACGAGCAGTAGGATCGACAAGACAAAAGCGATTCGCTTCTTGCCCATGAAGTCAACGCCGGAAAAAGTAAGCATGGTTTTCATCAGGAGATCCTTCTCAGATCGACAGGCTTTCCAACCGCTGGCGGTTGCCATAAACCAGGTTGACAACTGCGCGGGTACCGACGATCGCGGTGAACATCGAGTTCAGAATACCCAGTGACAAGGTTACCGCGAAGCCACGAATCGCCCCGGTACCAAAAGTGAACAGGACCACTGCGGCGATCAGCGTAGTAACGTTGGCATCGATAATGGACGAAAACGCCTTGTCATAGCCGGCCGCGATGCTCGCCTGCGGGCTGTTGCCATTACGCAATTCCTCGCGGATGCGTTCGAAAATCAGTACATTCGCATCGACCGCCATGCCAACCGTCAGCACAATTCCCGCAATACCCGGCAGAGTCAGGACCGCCTGCAACAGCGAAAGCAATGCCACGACCAGGACCAGGTTGGTCAGCAGCGCCAGGTTGGCGACCATCCCGAACAAGCGGTAATAAATGAGCATGAACACAACGACGGCGAGAAAGCCGATCGAAACCGCCTGGAAGCCCTGATCGATGTTGTCCTGTCCGAGGCTCGGGCCGATGGTTCTTTCCTCGACAATGAAAATCGGCGCGGCCAGTGAGCCCGCACGCAGCAACAAGGCCAGGTCGCGGGATTCGATTGGCGTTAACCCGGAAATCTGGAAACTGCTGCTGAATACTCCCTGGATGGTCGCCACGCTGATGACTTCCTCGCGGGTCGAGGACTTGAGGCAACCGCTGTCGCCGGTTCCAAATTCGTCGCAGACCTGCTCGATAAAGACCACGGCCATCGGCTTTTTCAGGTTGTTGCGCGTCGTTTCAAGCATCCGTCGCGCACCCTTGGCGTTCAGTTTTACGAAAACCACTGGCTGGCCTTCCGAATAACCCGAGGTCGCATCGGTGAGCTGATCGCCGGTGACAATGACATCGCGCTTGAGCAGCACCGGTGTGCCATCACGCTCGTAATACAGTTTGCTGCCCAGCGGCGCCCGTCCCTTACGCTGAGCCTCGTAGGCATTGCTGTCCTGATCCACCAGGCGAAAATCGACAGTGGCGGTAGCTCCCAGCACGACCTTGGCCTGGGCCGGATCCTGCACTCCCGGCAATTGAA
The DNA here is from genome assembly GCA_027297845.1 of Gammaproteobacteria bacterium. Taxonomy (GTDB): domain Bacteria; phylum Pseudomonadota; class Gammaproteobacteria; order Steroidobacterales; family MnTg04; genus MnTg04. Next base: position 1,200 of record JAPUHG010000180.1, read on the forward strand.
CAACGATACGGCTCAAACCCTGCCGTTGAACCAGAGGCTCCGCAACACCCAGTTCGTTAACGCGGTTGCGTAGCGTCGTGATGTTCTGCTGAATTGCAAAATCCTGGCGTTGCTTGACCAGGTTGGTGTTCATACTGACGCGAATTACGGTTTCCCCGCCGATCCGGCTATCGCTAAGCGCCAACTGGGCATCATAGTTACGCAAAAGCACATTGACCCTGTTCAGATCGTCAGGATTACGCAGCGTCAGGCGAACCGAACCGCCGCTGACCTCGACGCTGCGGTAGGGAATCTTTGCATCGCGCAACAGCGCCCGAAAATCAGCTCTGAAGCGTTCCAGGGTTTGCGCGATGGCGCCCTCAAGATCGACTTCATAAAGAAAATAAACGCCACCGCGGAGATCGAGGCCAAGACTCATCGGTTGCAGTCCAAGCGCACGGATCCAATCCGGCATGCGTGGTTCCATCGTGAGTGCGACTACATAGGTCTCGCCAAGCTGTTTTGCGAGCACGGAAGAAGCCTGGATTTGCAGGTCCCTGTCTGCGAAGCGCACAACGACACGACCATTCTCGATATAAGCCGCCACATACTCGACGCTGGCTTCATCCAGAAAACCCCTGGCCACGTTCAGTTCACGCTCATCCATCGCTTCGCGCGTATCGAGCACGACCTGCAGCGCCGGGTCTTCGCCATAGATATTGGGCAACGCGAGCAGCGTGCCAAAAACAACGACCATGACAACCAGAATATTTTTCCAGGCTGGATACCGATTCATTTGCAGCTTCCTTGTTGCAGCGCCTGATCAGGCACTCTTTATGGTTCCCTTGGGCAGTACCGCGGCAACCGCTTGTCTTTGTAATTTTACGAATGTGCCATCCGCGATCTCTATGGTGACAAACTGATCGCCAACATCGCTGAGTTTGCCGAGGATGCCTCCATTGGTTACAACTTCGTCACCACTACTCAAGGATTCAACCATTTTCTTATGCTGTTTTGCTTTTTTCTGCTGAGGCCTGATCAGCATGAAATAGAAAACCACAAAAAGTATGACGATAAAAAACACACTCGACATCGGGCTTTGCTGACCGGCAGCGTCCTGTGCCCATGCACTGGAAATAAAGAAATCCATGTTTTCTCCCTCGGTAGTCTGCGATCTCTGTCTGCAGAACAAGATATGGTTAACAATCGGTTTTTCAACCGCGATTCGGGCTATGGCTGGCCCGAAAGCGCGCTATTATGACACAAGCTGAACCGAATTCTGCCCGCCAGCGAGAAACTTGCTGGCGAAATCGCCATACCGGCCATCGCCGATGGCAGAACGAATCCGCCCCATCAGGCGCTGATAGAAATTCAGGTTGTGAATGGTGTTCAGCCGCGCCCCCAGGATCTCATCGCAGGCATCCAGGTGACGCAGATAGGCGCGACTGTAGTTGCTGCAGGTATAACAATCACAGGCCGGGTCCAGCGGCCCATCGTCGGCACGGAATCGTGCGTTACGAATCTTGATGACGCCTTCGCTGGTAAACAGATAACCGTTGCGGGCATGGCGAGTCGGCATGACGCAATCGAACATGTCGACGCCCCGCGCGACCGCCTTTACGATGTCTGCCGGCGTACCGACACCCATCAAATACCTGGGCTGGTCAGCCGGCATCGACGGTATCGTGACGTCGAGCACCATCAGCCTCTCTTGCTCGCTCTCGCAGACCGTCAGCCCGCCCAGGGCATAGCCATCGAAACCGAGTTCGCTCAGCCCGGCCAGCGATACCTG
>JAPUHG010000181.1 GCA_027297845.1 Gammaproteobacteria bacterium
GCGACCATTCGCGGCGGGTCGCTCCCGCCCATCCATGGGCTCCGCGACATACATACATCCTGTACAAAAATCCGCTCCCACAATGTAAACAAAGATTGTGGGAGCGGCTTTGTGTGCAGGGATGCACTTATGTCGCGACAAAATCGCCGGGAGCGATTTTGGCTAACGCCAGAGGCGTTAGCCCGCAGGGCTGAGGGCAGGATGCCCGAATCAACGACAGGACGTCCGAGAGGGACCAGCCGCGAATGAAGATCATCTACGCGGTATAGTTCAGGGCAGCGCCAAAAACAATGAGTCAGAAGGCGCCATCAATCTGTCAGTTGAATCATCGGGGTATCGACATGCCACGTGAAAATTATCTCTCGCCCGGCGCCGCGTTGCTGGCAGTTGCGACTGCGCTCGTCGTCGGAATTCTCGCATCGCTGGCAATTCGTCCGCCTGGAATATCCCCGGTGCCAGCGGCTGACGCCGGGGAAGGCGTTGTTTTTGACCGGGTGCGCTGGCGTGTGACGTCGTCGTTCAATACGAATATGCCGGTGATTGGCGAGACGAATGTCGTTGTGGCGGAGTACCTGCGATCAATAACCGCCGGTGCATTTAACCTGGAAGTGTTCGAACCGGGAGAAATTGTCCCGGCACTGGAGATCACCGAGAGCGTCAAGGACCGAAAAGTCCAGGCCGGGTTTACGTGGGTTGGTTACGACCAGGGCCGCATTCCGGCGTCAACGCTGATATCGGCGGTTCCCTTTGGCATGGAACCGATGGAGTTTGTCGCATGGTGGTATCACGGCGGTGGTCAGGTGCTTGGCGAAGCGCTCTATCACGAGCACAACGTGCAGCCGGTGCTATGCGCAATTTCAGGACCCGAGACCGCCGGCTGGTTTCGCAAGCCAATCACGTCGCTCGATGACCTTGCCGGACTAAAGATTCGTTTTGCAGGGCTGGGCGGCAAGATACTGCAGCGCCTCGGCGCCTCGGTCACGATGATCCCGGGCGGCGAGATATTTCAGGCGCTGGAGAAAGGCGCCATTGACGCAACGGAGTTTTCCCTGCCTGTTGTCGACCAAATGCTCGGCTTTGGCCGCGTTGCCAAATACAACTACTTCCCCGGCTGGCACCAGACGTATTCGACTAATCACTTGCTGGTCAATCTCGATGCCTGGAACGAACTAAGCGATGCATCCCGCAGCCTGCTCAACGTAGCGTGTCAGGCAAACGTTGCGTACTCGTTTTCACACGGTGAGGCGACCCAGGGTGAGGTCATCAAGAATTTCCCCGCCGAGGGCATTTCTGCAGAAACGTTACCGATGGAAATTCTCGAAGAACTACGGGTGGTCGCACAGGAGGTGCTGGATGAAGAGGCGAGCAAGGACGCGCATTTCGCTAAAATACTGGCGTCGCAACGGAAATTTTCGGAAACCTATGGATACTGGAAGCGTAAGGGTTACCTGCCGCGAGATTTCTGAGCCAGAAGATTGAGCATTGATACTGAAAAGATCTCCGAGTTGCTCCCGCACGGGGAGCCACTACCGCAAACCAGGCTTTCGTCGGCGATCAACCGCATTTTCATTTCACTCGCCGGCGTTTTGTCCTGGATCTGGCTCTTGCTGGTTGTCGTCGTCGTATTGAATGTGACCATGCGTTATCTCTTCGGGGAAGGAAGGATCGAGTTTGAGGAGATCCAGTGGCATCTCTACGCTACCGGATTCCTTATCGGACTCGCCACCTGCATGGATACGGATAATCATATCCGGGTTGGTGTATTTCATGACCGCATGCATCCGCGGTCGCAAGCGTGGATCGAGTTGTATGGCCTGTTGTTGCTGTTTTTTCCATTCGTGGTCATGGTGCTCTGGTTCTCGGTGCCGTTTATTCAGTATTCCTTCGACATCTCGGAAATTTCCGACGCACCCGGTGGCCTGCCATATCGCTGGGCCATCAAGGGCGTGCTGCCAATCAGCATGGTGTTGTTATTAATCGCCGGGTTCAGTCGTCTGCTGCGCGTCAGCTGTTACCTGTTTGGGCATCCGCGTTCGATCGACGCGAACGCACAGGAACCACCCAATGTCGATTAACGACGTCCTTTCTATCCTGATGTTTGTCTCATTCATCGGCTTGATCCTGACCGGGTTTCCCGTCGCGTGGGTGCTCGGTGGCCTGTCTGTCCTGTTCACGGCCATTGCTATCGTGCTCGACATCGATCTGGGTTTTGCGATTGCAGTCGACTGGGCGTATGCGTCACTGAGCGTCAATCGAATCTGGGACGTGATGAAAAACTGGGTGCTCGTGGCCCTGCCGATGTTCATCTTCATGGGATTGATGCTCGAGCGTTCCGGCATCGCCGGTGACCTGATGAACAATTTGGGGCGCGTGTTTGGAAGGGTGCGCGGCGGCCTGGCGATCACCGTGACCATTATCGGCTTGTTACTGGCAGCGACGACCGGGATTATCGGCGCTTCCGTCGTGCTGCTCGCGTTGATCGGTCTGCCGGCGATGCTGGAGCAGGGCTACCGGAAGGATCTTGCCGCCGGCACTGTGTGTGCCGTCGGCACGCTCGGCATACTGATACCCCCCAGCATCATGCTGGTATTGATGGCTGACCGCCTGGCGATGCCGGTCGGCGATCTGTTTCTGGGCGCACTGGTCCCGGGCCTTCTGCTGGGACTGTTGTATATCATTTACTTGTTGGTTTTCAGTCATTTTGGAAGGAATGTTGCGCCGATACCTGAGGTAGCCGAGCGCGTCACGGTGACGGTCATACTGGGCGTATTTCGGGCGGTCCTGGCGCCGTTCGGTCTGATCCTGGCGGTCCTCGGCAGTATCTTCTTCGGCATTGCTACCCCCACAGAGGCAGCCGGCGTGGGGGCATTCGGCGCCATGTTGCTGGCGTTGTTCAGGAAAAACCTGACCAGGCGTGTCCTGAACGACGTCCTTGGCCAGACCACGACCACGACGGCGTTCATTTTCGCGGTTTTCGTCGGCGCGACCGCCTACTCACTGGTATTGCGAGGCCTTGGCGGCGACCAATTGATCGAGGGCGCTCTCCTGGGCTTGCCGTACGGACCCACGGGCATCGTTATCACCATTCTTGCCATGACGTTTCTGCTGGGATTTTTCCTCGACTGGATTGAAATCTCGCTGATCATACTGCCGCTGGTTGCACCGGTCGTGCAAAACCTTGGATTCGATCTTGTCTGGTTTACCGTGTTATTTGCCGTCTGTCTGCAAACGTCATTCCTGACGCCACCCGTCGGTTTTGCGATTTTCTACCTGAAAGGCGTCGCACCCGAG
>JAPUHG010000182.1 GCA_027297845.1 Gammaproteobacteria bacterium
CGCCAGCGTCGATATCTTCTTCGACGCGATCCGCTACAACGTGGGAGGCGGCACCGGGGGGGACATCTCGATCGGCAATGTCGAGGATGACCTGCACTTACTCAAGGATGCGGACTGGATTGCCGAAGCAATTGTAGAAAGGCTCGATGTCAAGAAGCATCTGTACAAACAGCTCAACGCGGTTCGCAAACCCGGGTCAATTGTTTCATCGAATACCTCCACCATACCCATCGCGTTGTTGGTGGAGGACATGCCAGAGGCGTTTCGTGCTGAATTCGCCATCACGCATTTTTTCAACCCGGTACGTTACATGCGTCTCCTGGAAATCGTACGCGGCGAGAGTACGCGACCAGAGGTCATCGAGTGCCTGGAGGAGTTCAATGAGTCGCGCATGGGCAAGGGCATCGTCGTGTGTAATGACACTCCCGGCTTCCTCGCTAACCGGGTTGGGGTCTTTGCTATTCAAACGGCCTTGCATGCAGCGTTCAGACTGGGCCTTAATCCGGAGGAAGCAGATGCTATTTTCGGGCGGCCCATGGGTATCCCCAAGACCGGTGTATTCGGCCTGTATGACCTGATCGGCATCGATCTGATGAGTGATGTGGCCAAGAGTCTCGTATCGACCCTCCCGGAAAACGATGTGTTTCATGCCGTAGCGGCGGAAATACCGCTCATGAAACGGATGATCGACGCAGGGCACCTCGGCAACAAGGGCACCTTGGGCGGCTTTTACCGCAGTAATGATCCAGGGGATGGTATCGGCAGACAAACACTGGACTTCGACAGCTTCACTTACCGCGACTTCGACAGTAGCAAGCCGCAAATGGCGCTGGGCGCCGAGCAAGCCGGCGATTTCACGTTGTTGCTCGAGTCGAATGATCGGTACGGCCAGTACGCCTGGGAGATTCTTTCCAACACCTTGTGCTATGCGGCCGCACTAGTGCCGGATGTGAACGAGTCCCTGGTGGCCGTCGATGATGCGATGAAGCTCGGTTACAACTGGCTGCATGGGCCTTTTGAGATGATCGACACCATCGGCACTGAACGTTTCATCACTCGACTCGAAAGTGAAAACCGGGATGTGCCTCAGTTTCTCAAGTCCGCAGCGGGCAAGTCGTTTTATTGTGTCGAGAATGGCACCCTGCAGTACCTGCTTGCGGATGGTACATACCAGGACCTGAAGAGAGCCCCCGGTGTCATCCGTTTCAGCGAAGAACGCCGCAAACTTATACCGTTGATGGAAAACAGCGCGGCCAGCTATTTCGGCCTGCCACAGGATGTTGGCCTCGTTGAATTTCATAGTAAAGCGAACACGCTCGACGGAAATTCAATGCACTTGCTCGCGGATGCGCTTCGGCATGCATCGGAAAACTTCAAGGGTCTCGTCATTCACAATGATGCCCCACACTTTTCCTGCGGCGTCAACCTGGAGAACGTGCTGGATTTTATCGTGCGCTCAGACTGGGACGGGCTCGACAAATTTCTGCATCATTTTCAACAAACCTTGATATCGATGAAACATGCACCGATTCCGGTGGTTGCGGCACCGTCCGGTCTTTCTCTGGGCGGTGGATTCGAGGTGGTGCTACATGCGGACAAAGTTATCTATCATGCCAACTCTGTCACGGGTCTCGTAGAGCCATTGGTGGGCCTGGTGCCGGGTGGTGGTGGCATCAAGGAGACCTTGTATCGCTGGTACGAGCGCAAAAGCGATATGACCAAGGCAGCATGGGAAGCTTTCATGAACATTGGCTACGGCAAGACCGCAAGATCCCCATTGGAAGCGGAGCCGCTTGCCATGTTTCGGGATGGCGTCGATGAATACGTCATGAACAGAGACCGACTTCTGGACACGGCCGTTAATGCAGCGCTGGATTTATCGTCCGATTTTTCAGTAGAGCGACATGAGCCGTTGCCAATGTCCGGCGGGGAAGTTTGGCAAGACATGTTTGATTGGCTTAACAAAGCGCATGACAGGGGCGACCTGACATCGCACGACGTGACCACCGGAATGCAGATCGCAATGGTTATTACGGGTGGGAACGTAGAAGCAGGCACCTTATTGAATGAAGACGAAATTTGTGCGCTGGAACGCAAGGGCTTCCTAACGCTTGCGAAGACGGAAGAAACGAGGGCTCGCATTGAGTTCATGCTCGAACACGGGCGCCCGTTGCGCAATTGATAGTCGAACGTGAATGATGAGGCACCAGGAAGAGAAATTATTTTTCCGGTCCACGAGTGGATCGGCATCGACAGGATTTGTGCCCTGCCCTGCTATCTAAACCCTTTTCGGGATAGTTTTCTGCGCCGGGAACCACGGTGCCTCACACACGGTCGCTTGCCTTTCTCCCGAAGGTGTTGCCAGGACAAACTCGGTGCCTATGGCGGCATGCTCAACAGGAACATTGGCGAAGCCGATGTTTTTCTCCAGCCGTGGCGAGTGTACACAGCGGGTAACGTGACCGATTTCCAACTCACCGTCGCTGACCTGCCAGAATTCCGCATTCGACTCCTTTAGCGCCTCGCCAGGCATTTCTATGCCGACAAGCCGCCGTTGCACGCCCTCCGCCTTGATTTTCTCCAGCGCCTTTTTGCCCATGAAATCGTCAGGCTGATCGAGGTCAACCAGGTGATCGATGCCGAGAATAAACGGGTTATCAGAACGCGTGATGTCAGAATAATACGACAGCAGGCCCCCTTCGATACTGCGTATCGTTGAAGGCGCAATCGAGGCAATACCATAAGACTTACCCGCTTCCATCACGCGCTCCCACAGTTGTTCCGCGTGCCTGCCGTCACGCAGGTAGAGCTCGTATCCCAGTTCTCCACTCCAGCCCGTGCGCGAAACGACCAAAGGAATCCCATCGATCGTTGTCTCCTCCAGCCAGTAATATTTCAGTTCCAGCGCCCAGTCGCCAAACAACGCCCGTGCGACGTACGGTGATTTGGGACCCTGTAGTTGCAACGGCGATACGTCGGGCTCGACGACGTTGACATCCATATCGCTGTTGGCTGCTACGCCCAAGACCCAGAGCAATACGTCTCCATCGCCCGGAGACAACCAGAACTGCTGTGGCTGAAGTCGCATCATCACCGCATCGTTGACAATGCCCCCTGCTTCGTCCGTGATGAGCACGTACTGGCATTGACCGACCTGACACTTCGACATGTCACGTGGCGTCAATAGTTGCATGAATTGGCAAGCGTCCGGGCCGCTGATTTCGACCTGACGCTGACAGGCGACATCCCAGAGGGTGACATCGTTAACCAGGTGCCAGTATTCCGTGACTGGATCCGTATATGAAGTCGGCATAAACATGTGATTGTAGATCGTGAATGCCTTGGCGCCGTACCGGCGAGTCGCATCGAAGTACGGTGACTTGCGCACACGTGGTCCGATTGCGATCTCCGGGCGATCGGCTGCCCCGGTCATGCGGCGATTCCCGGTGGGGTCTTCATTGTTCCAGCATCACAACGACACAACCCCGGCATTCACCTTGCTCGATGATTTCCTGCGCACGAGCGATATCATTCAGGGGCAAAGCATGAGTCACTCTGTGCTGCAACTGGTCGTCTCGCAGTCGCTTTTCTATATCAGATATTGCCTGGCGCTTTGCCGCTTCGGGCATCGCATAAACGATAACCAGCCGTATCGTCAGATCCATGAACATCATCTTCAGGAACGGCAGCTTCGGTTCAGGCACCTGTGTGGAAGAATAGGTGGCGATCGTGCCGCCAATGCGGATCAGATTCAGTACCTCCGGAAGATTGCTACCAAACTCGACGTCGATTACCCTATCCACTTTTTGTTGCTCGTTGATTTTCAGTGCTTCATTGCCCCACCCCGGCTGGCGGTGATTGACGACCGCCATTGCACCTGCCTCTACGCAGGCGCGATTATCGTCCGCACAACTCGCCGTGGCGATCACTGAAGCCCCCGCCTGGCTCGCCCACTGAATGGCGTAATGACCCACGCGCCCGGCGCCGCCGGTCACGAGAATGGTCTGGCCATCCACCGGGCCATCGGCGAATACACATCGGTGTGCGGTCATTGCTGGGATCCCCAGACAGGCGCCGATTTCAAAGCTCACGTTATCAGCAAGCGGCGGCGCGCGGGAACTCTCTACGGAGACATACTCGGCCGCCGTGCCGAATCGTCGGCCATATTGCGCCTGATAAACCCAGACCCTTTCCCCGACTTCGCTATCGTCGACGCCAGCGCCGACAGCCTCGATGACACCGGCACCATCGCTATGTGGAATGACGAGACCATCATCGAGCAGCTTGGGAAACGCGCCCGCCCGTTTCTTCACGTCAGAGGGATTGACGCCACTGGTCCGCAAGTGGACGAGCACTTCATCCTGTTGTGGGTCTGGCCGCGGCTGCTCGCCAACACGAAGCACGGCTGCCGC
>JAPUHG010000183.1 GCA_027297845.1 Gammaproteobacteria bacterium
GTGAATCGTCTCGCGTTGCTCAATCAACTGCGCGGCCTTTTTTTGCACACCGCGGATCTTTCGAGGCTACAGTCCTGAGCCATGAGTAGCCCGCTCGCAATTCTTGATCGTGACGGCGTAATCAATTTCGACTCCGACGCGTTTATCAAATCGCCAGACGAGTGGCTGCCCATACCCGGCAGTCTCGAGGCTATCGCCAGGCTACACCAGGCGGGATGGCGGGTGGTCGTTGCCAGCAATCAGTCCGGTATCGGCCGTGGCTTGATGAAAGAAGAAGCACTGGAGGCGATCCACCGGCGGATGGAACAGGCGGTGTCTGCGGCCGGGGGGCACTTCGACGGTGTTTATTATTGCCCCCATCATCCCGATGAAGGCTGCAAATGCAGAAAGCCGTTGCCCGGATTACTCAAGTCCATCGCCACTCATTTCGATATTTCTCTGGAACACGTACCGGTTATCGGTGACAGCGAGCGCGACCTTGAGGCAGCGACTGCCGCTAGTGCGAATCCCGTGCTCGTGCTGACCGGCAACGGTGAGAAAACGCGGGCCGGTCTGCCTCACGATTCCACGATACCCGTTTACGCCGATCTGTCGGCCGCCGTAGATGCCTTACTGGAAGCGGATAAATAAGAATGCGGTACTTCCGCTCGCTGTTATTCACCTTGCTTCTGTTTGTCTCACCACTTCTGCCTTGCCTGCTGATCGTGCTGACCGGTCTATTGCCCTACAGATTTCGCATCTCCATCGCGATCGCCTGGGCGAAAGGCGTCATGTGGATGCTGAAGGCAATCTGTCGGCTGGATTATGTCGTCGAGGGGCGGGAAAACATGCCCGGGAAACCCGGTGTAATTATGATCAAACATACCTCGGCCTGGGAGGTCATCGCGCAGTTTTGCATCTTCGATAATCAAAGCTGGGTAATAAAGCGTGAGCTGATGTGGGCACCATTCATCGGCTGGGCCCTGCTGTTTATGAGGCCGATCCCGGTCAACCGCGCTGGCGGTCATACCGCGGTCGAGCAAGTGATCAAGAAAGGCTCACGACGTATGCGGCAGGGCATGGGCGTAATGGTTTTTCCCGAGGGCACACGCATGGAACCGGGTCAGACACGCCGTTACGGGCTGAGCGGCGTGCTGCTGGCCCTGGAAGTCGGCCGGTCGATTATTCCGGTTGCACACAACGCGGGTGACTTTTGGCTGCGCCGTGGATTGTTGAAAAAGCCTGGCACGATAAGGCTTGTGATCGGGCCGCCGATCGATGTCACCGGCAAGGAGCCGGTGGCCTTGAACCTCGAAGCTCAGCACTGGATTGAAAGCAAGATGCGCGAGATCAGCAGCGCTTACGAATAACAGGGTGGAGAAGCAGGGCCGCGATCAGACACTGCATCCGCATCGCCGTGAATTAGCGCCCATACGAGCAATGCAAATGCCGCGGATTTCACGGCTGTACTACACATCCAGATTCGCAACTCGCAGAGCATTACGCTCGATAAAATCGCGACGCGGCTCGACCTGATCGCCCATCAGCGTGGTAAACAGTTCGTCCGCCGTGATCGCGTCCTCGATGCGAACCTGGGTCAGCAACCGATTCTCCGGATCGATCGTGGTCTCCCACAACTGATCCGGGTTCATCTCGCCGAGACGCTTTTAGCGTTGGATGGTGATTCCTTTTTTCGCCTGTTCCATGAACCATTGCATGGCTTGTCGGAAACTGCTGACATCCTGCTTCTGATCGCCCCGGCCGGCAAACGCGCCTTCACCGACGAGGCCACTCAGTTCTGCGGCCAGTTCCGCAATTCGCCGATACTCGGCCGACGCGAAAAAATCCTTGTGAATTTGCCGGGTATTGGTCAGCCCATGATGGGTCCGGCTCACGGCAATTTGGCGATCGCCATCAGCGTCCGCCGCCACTAGCTGCAAGTCGTAAGAAGCTCCGTTTTTATCTTTGAGGCTCTCGCTGAGCCGTTTTAGCCATGGTTTCATAACCTTTTGATTATTAAGCGTTTTCTCATCTATTTGTGGCAGATACAACAGCTGTTCAAGCAAGCGCTTGTCATAGCGGCGCGCCAGTCGCTCGATGATCGCGTTGACCTCCATGTATTTCTTGGCGAGCGCTTCCAGTTGCGGGCCTTTGATTGGCGGCGCCTCGCCACTGACATGCAGGGAAGCTTTTTCCAGGGCGATGTTTAGCATCCGCGCATTCAACTCGTTGTCGTCCTTGACGTAGTGCTCCTGCTTGCCTTTTTTCAATTTGTACAAAGGCGGCTGGGCGATATACACGTAGCCCCGTTCGATCAACGCGGGCATCTGCCGGAAGAAAAAGGTCAAGAGAAGCGTGCGAATATGCGAACCATCGACATCGGCGTCGGTCATGATAATGATTTTGTGATAACGCAATTTATCGATATCGAATTCGTCGCGGCCTATACCGCAGCCCAGTGCGGTAATCAGCGTGCCCACTTCGACTGACGACAACATCTGGTCAAAACGAGCTTTTTCCACATTCAGAATCTTGCCCTTGAGCGGAAGAATCGCCTGGGTTTTTCGGTCACGCCCTTGTTTTGCAGAACCACCCGCGGAATCACCCTCGACCAGGAATATTTCCGACAACGCCGGATCCTTTTCCTGGCAATCGGCCAGCTTGCCGGGTAGGCCGGCAATGTCCAGGACGCTCTTGCGGCGAGTCATTTCCCTGGCCTTTCTCGCGGCATCCCGGGCCCGGGCCGCGTCAATAATCTTGCCGACTATCGCTTTGGCCTGTTGCGGGTTTTCCTGCAAATAATCCTCCAGCACGTCGCCCGTTACTGACTCCCCTATTCCCTTGATCTCCGACGAGACCAGTTTGTCCTTGGTCTGCGACGAAAACTTCGGATCCGGGAGCTTCACCGATAAAATAGCCGTCAGGCCTTCGCGTGCATCGTCTCCAGTGGTGTGGACTTTGGCTTTTTGCGCCAGCCCTTCCCGTTCAAT
>JAPUHG010000184.1 GCA_027297845.1 Gammaproteobacteria bacterium
GCTCATTGCCAGGTTACCCGGACAACCTTTCCTATAACGGTGAGGACATGTTCTGGGTCGCCCTGCCATCGCCCAGGCAAAGGATTCTTGAAAGCGTGGCGGGCTCCCCATTCATGCTTAAAGTCATTGCCCGCTTGCCGGAGAGTTTTGCAACAAAGATTCCCGAGTTGGGCTGGGTAATTGGTATCGATCTGACCGGGCAGGTCAGATACAGCATGCAAGACTGGTCCGGCACCTACTCCGGCGTGACCAGCGTCAACCAGATAGACGGTCAGCTATTCCTCGGCAGCATCGCCATGCACTCGGTTGGCGCCATCAATCTGCCTGAGTAATCATGACGACTTCCGGATTTCAGAGATGCTTGCAACTCGCTTTGCGGCGAGATGTAGTTTTGCGCGCTGCCCGGGTCGCGCTGCTGGTAGGAACGATCCTGGCCCTGATTAATCACGGTGATAGACTGATGTACGGCGGCATAGAGGCCAACGATTATCTGAAGATCGTATTAACCTATTTTGTACCGTATTGCGTATCAACTTATGCAAGCGTCCAGACTATCCGTCAGCATGGGAGAGAGCCATCCGACCTCGTCTGATGAATCCTTTGCCGATTACCAGCTCGCCGTAACAAGAATAGTTGGAGCCTAATATGACAGAGCAAAAACCGAACGACCGAAAAATCGATTACATTGAATTTCTGAGTGCCGATATCGATAAGTCGAAAAACTTTTTTGCAGATGTATTCGGCTGGGCTTTTACCGACTACGGACCGGATTACACCGCTTTTGAAGATGGCAGAACGATGGGTGGATTCCGCGCGGCTGACACGATCCCGAGCGCCAGTCCGTTGATCGTTATTTACTCGGCCGACCTTGAAGCAATGCTCGAACGTGTGCGCTCACATGGCGGAACTATCGCAAAAGAAATCTTCGAATTCCCCGGTGGCAGGCGCTTTCATTTCGTTGAACCCGGCGGTAACGAACTGGCAATCTGGTCAGAGTAGATTTCATAACCAGTCATTCTGTTAGCTACTTAACATAATCCTTATCCCCATCCACCTGGATTTGTGATCCGGGTTCAGGCCGCGTTAAGCCGCCGCTGCTAAAGTCGATAAGACTTTGACGCTGGCTTGACCACAACATGGACCGACAAATCATCCGGTGGCCCACTGCGGCGACCCTTTTCATTGCCATGACGCTGCTCGCTGGCTGCGCGAGTCGGCCGTCTGCTCCAGTTTATACCTCTAAAGAGAAGTTTCGCGCCGTGTCCCAGGCGAAACAGCCCACGCGTGAGCCAACACTGGGTAAACAGCTGGCGCGAACCGCAACACAGATGATCGGTGTACCTTATGTATACGGCGGCAGCACGCCAAAAGGCTTCGACTGCAGCGGCCTGGTGTATTACTCGTACCAGCAAGCCGGGATGAGTGTCCCGCGAACCTCGCAGGCACAGTTCAAGGCCGCCAGACCTGTTTCACTATCGGCCGCGCAACCCGGTGATTTGTTGTTTTTCCGCGGTGGCCGCAAGATCTCTCACGTCGCGATCTACATTGGCAACGGTTATTTTGTTCACGCACCTTCCAGCGGTAAGACTGTCTCGGTTGCCAACATTAAGGACGCTTATTACCGCGAACACTTCGATCGCGTCGGCCGCCTGCATCGTGGCGACTGAATAGGTCAGTCTCGATCAGGTCCAGGTCTCTCCTGGAAGTCTGCAGCCGATACTGGAAAAGAGCAGGGTCTCTTACGATCGGGATATGGAAACCGACCCGTGTTCATTCCTGCCAATCTGGCCGCATCCCAGGTAAAAAAGAGAAAACAGGCTCTTTCCAGGGGCTGCGGGAGGCATCGAAGCGCTGTTTTTGAACCTCATATCGCACAAAGTCTTCCATTTTGGGAACAAGCGTTTATCCTCTTTGTCGAATTCTATCTTGCCAAAATATCAGGGAGCTTCCATGAAAAAGTTAACCGGCCGCACACTGGGTGTACTGGCTGTATTGTTATTGGGCGGCAACACGAGCGCGGCGACGCCAGACATTGATATTCCGTACAAGAAATTCACGCTGGATAACGGCCTGACAGTTGTCGTACACGAAGATCGCAAGGCGCCTATCGTGGCCGTCAGCGTCTGGTACAACGTCGGCTCCAAGGATGAAAAACCGGGCAAGACCGGCTTTGCCCATCTGTTCGAGCACCTGATGTTCAACGGATCAGAAAACTTCAACGACGAATATTTCAAACCATTTAGTGAAGTTGGCGCCACAGCGATGAACGGAACCACCTGGTTCGACCGCACCAACTATTTCCAGAATGTCCCGACACCGGCGCTGGAAATGGCTTTGTGGATGGAATCCGACCGCATGGGGCATCTGCTCGGTGTGATCACCCAGGAAAAACTCGACGAACAGCGCGGCGTCGTGCAAAACGAAAAACGTCAAGGTGATAACCAGCCCTACGGCCTGGTGGAATACCGCACGCTGGAGGGCCTGTTTCCCGAAGGACATCCCTATCGGTGGAGCACTATCGGTTCGATGGATGACCTTGACGCGGCCTCTTTAGAAGACGTCAAGGAATGGTTCCGCCAGTATTATGGCGCGGCCAATACTGTACTCGTTCTGGCCGGCGACGTGAATGCTGCCGAGGCCCGCCCGCTGGTGGAAAAATATTTTGCCGACATCGATTCCGGTCCGCCGCTAAAACAGCTCAAAGCGATGGTCCCGATGCATGGCCACAACACCCATGAAATCATGCATGACCATGTGCCCCAGGCCCGCCTCTACCGATCGTGGGCAGTGCCAGGGCGCACAACGCTGGATGGCGCGCGCCTGCAACTTGCCGCGGCAATACTCGGCAGCGGCCGTAATTCACGCTTGTATCGAGAACTTGTCTATAAACGGCAGATCGCTACAGCGGTAAGCGCCAGCTACGAGGCACACATGCTGGCCAGCATATTTACGATCGATGCAATGGTGAGACCAGGTTCCGACCCCGCCGAGGTCAGCCGCGTCATTGACGAAGTCGTCTCAGAATTTCTCCGCAAGGGTCCGACCAAGGCAGAAATCGCCCGAATCCGTACTTCTCTTAATGCCGGACTGATTCGCGGTCTTGAGCAAATAGGCGGATTCGGTGGCAAGGCGGTAACCCTGGCGCGCAGCGAGCTGTACGGCGGTAGCCCCGATTTCTGGCGCACACGCCTGGACTGGCTAAACTCGGCTAGCGCCGGTGACATCAAGGACACCGCCGATATCTGGCTCGGCAAGGGTAATTACCAGCTCGACGTACTCCCCTTCGATGACTATCAGACGGTGGTCACCAATGCCGATCGCAGCAAGATTCCTTATCCGACGACCATGCCAGAATTGAAATTCCCGCGCATCGAGCGTGCCACGCTGAAAAACGGCGTCGAAGTTGTACTGGCCGAACGCCATACCGTGCCTATCGTCAATATTGCTATCCAGTTTGATGCAGGCTATGCCGCCGATTTCGGCATCAAGCTCGGTACCGCAAGTTTCACGCTGGCGATGCTGGATGAGGGGACGGCCAGACGCGACGCGCTTGAGATCAGCGAAGAGGCCGAGCTGCTGGGTGCCAGAATTCGAACCGCTTCGACGCTGGATACTTCGCGGGCAAATCTGAACGCGCTCAAGGACAATCTCGACGATTCGATGGAATTGTTTGCCGATATCGTACGCAACCCGGCGTTCGAAGTTGAGGAGATGGAACGACTGCGTCCGCGCTTGCTGGCGACTATCCAGCAGGAAAAGGCGCAGCCAATTGGTATCGCCCTGCGCGAGCTGCCGCCACTGTTGTATGGCAAGGATCACGCCTATGGGATTCCGTTCAGGGGAACCGGCACCGAGGA
>JAPUHG010000185.1 GCA_027297845.1 Gammaproteobacteria bacterium
TTTTGCTTGCCGAGAATCTCAGGATCTTGTCGTGGCCCGCACAACACCTATCGAGCGTTATCGCAATCTTGGCATCATGGCCCATATTGACGCGGGCAAGACAACGACGACCGAGCGTGTTCTCTTTTATACCGGTGTTTCTCACAAGATCGGTGAAGTGCACGACGGCGCTGCCGTCATGGACTGGATGGAGCAGGAGCAGGAGCGGGGCATTACCATCACCTCGGCTGCGACGACCTGTTTCTGGTCCGGCATGAATCAACAGTTTCCCGAGCACCGGATCAATATCATTGACACGCCCGGGCACGTCGATTTCACGATCGAGGTCGAGCGTTCCCTGCGGGTACTGGATAGCGCTGTCGCTGTTTTTTGCTCAGTTGGCGGCGTTGAACCCCAGTCCGAGACAGTCTGGCGCCAGGCCAACAAATACGGTGTGCCGCGGATGGCGTTCGTCAACAAGATGGATCGTGCGGGCGCTGACTTCTTTCGGGTCCTGGACCAGATCAAGGAACGCCTGGGCGGGAATCCTGTTGCCTTGCAGATTCCGATTGGTGCCGAGGAAAATTTTGAAGGTGTTATCGATTTGCTGGGGATGAAGGCGATCTATTGGGACGATGCGACCCAAGGCACCAGTTTTGAGACCCGCGATATTCCCGAGCACCTGCAAAAGACTGCCGAGGAGCGCCGGGAGATCATGGTCGAAGCCGCGGCCGAGGGCGATGAGGAATTGCTCGAGAAGTACCTCGAAGACGGCAATCTTAGCCGGGCGGAAATTATTCGCGGCCTGCGCGCGCGCACCTTAAGAAACGAGATTGTACCGACGGTCTGTGGGTCGGCGTTCAAGAACAAGGGCGTGCAGGCGGTGCTGGACTTCATTATCGAGCTGATGCCGTCGCCGACCGATGTGGCGGCCATCCAGGGCGAGCTGGAAAATGGCGAAAAGGGAGAGCGCATCGCCGCCGACGACCAGCCGTTTGCTGCGCTGGCATTCAAGATTGCCACCGACCCATTCGTCGGATCTTTGACATTTTTCCGGGTCTACTCGGGTGTGCTCAAGTCGGGCGACACGGTTTACAACCCGGTCAGGGGGCGCAAAGAGCGCGTCGGCCGTATTCTGCAAATGCACGCCAATGACCGTACTGAAATCAAGGAAGTCCGTGCCGGCGATATTGCCGCGGCGGTCGGCCTCAAGGATGTCAATACAGGCGATACGCTGTCCGATCTGAAAGACATTATTACGCTGGAGCGCATGGAATTTCCGGTGCCTGTCATCGCGGTCGCGGTCGAACCGAAGACCAAGGCCGATCAGGAAAAAATGGGCCTCGCGTTGAGCAAGCTGGCCAAGGAAGATCCCTCGTTCAAAGTGCATACCGATGAGGAATCGGCGCAGACCATTATTTCCGGCATGGGTGAGCTGCACCTCGATATTATCGTTGACCGCATGCGCCGCGAATTCAATGTGGAAGCCAATGTTGGCAAACCGCAGGTGGCCTATCGCGAAACCATTCGCAAGACGGTCGAGCAGGAGGGCAAATTTGTCCGCCAGTCCGGCGGTCGTGGCCAGTATGGTCACGTGTATATCCGGATCGAACCGGTCGAGGCCGGCGCAGGCTACGAATTTGAAAATGCCATCGTCGGTGGTTCAGTTCCGCGCGAATATATCGGTGCGGTAGACAAAGGCATCAAGGAACAAATGTGTAATGGCGTAATCGCCGGTTATCCGGTCGTCGATTGCAAAGTGACCCTGTATGACGGCTCGTATCATGATGTCGACTCGAGTGAAATGGCCTTTAAAATAGCGGGTTCCATGGCGTTCAGGGAGGGCGCGCTCAAGGCGGGCCCGGTGTTGCTCGAACCCATCATGGCAGTCGAGGTTGTCTCGCCGGAGGACTACATGGGTGACGTCATGGGCGATTTGAACCGCCGTCGCGGCCTGCCAACGGGCATGGAAGACAGCCCGGCTGGCAAACTTATCCGTGCCGACGTGCCATTGGCTGAGATGTTCGGGTACGCGACTTCGCTGCGCTCGATGTCGCAGGGTCGTGCGACCTACACGATGGAGTTCGCCAAGTATGCAGAAGTTCCGAACAGCGATGCGGACAATGTCATGAAGAAAGCGTCCTGAGCGAAACGGTTTTAACGAGAAAACACAGACACTATAAATAAACAAGAGGTGCATCGTGTCCAAGGAAAAATTTATACGTAACAAGCCGCATGTCAACGTGGGAACGATCGGCCATGTGGATCATGGCAAGACGACGCTGACGGCAGCATTGACCAAGATCATGGCCGAGAAGCACGGCGGCGAGTTTCGTGCGTATGACCAGATTGATAACGCACCGGAAGAGAAGGCGCGTGGGATAACGATTGCCACGGCGCACGTGGAGTATGAGACCGATAATCGCCACTATGCCCATGTCGATTGCCCCGGACACGCTGACTATGTGAAGAACATGATCACCGGTGCGGCACAGATGGATGGTGCGATTTTGGTGGTCTCGGCGGCCGATGGGCCGATGCCGCAGACCCGCGAGCACATCCTGCTGGCTCGCCAGGTGGGTGTACCGTACATCCTGGTGTATATGAACAAGGCCGACATGGTGGATGACGCCGAGCTGATCGAGCTGGTGGAGATGGAGATTCGTGAGCTGCTGTCGATTTATGAGTTCCCCGGGGATGACACCCCGATCGTCGTCGGTTCTGCGCTGAAGGCGCTGGAAGGCGATGAAAGCGATATCGGGATTCCCAGCGTATTAAAGCTGGTCGAGGCGATGGATAGCTATATACCCCAGCCTGAGCGTGCGATCGATGGTGATTTTCTGATGCCGGTCGAGGACGTATTCTCGATTTCCGGTCGCGGCACGGTGGTCACCGGCCGGATTGACCGTGGCGTCGTGCATATCGGCGACGAGGGGGAGATCGTTGGCATCAACGAGACCACCAAGACCACCTGTACCGGTGTTGAGATGTTCCGCAAGCTACTCGATGAGGGTATGGCCGGCGATAACGTTGGTGTGTTGCTGCGTGGCACCAAGCGCGAGGAGGTGGAGCGTGGTCAGGTGCTGGCGAAGCCCGGATCGATCAACCCGCACACCAAGTTTTTGGCCGAGGTGTATGTGCTGACCAAGGAAGAAGGGGGTCGTCACACGCCGTTTTTCAAAGGCTATCGGCCGCAGTTTTATTTTCGGACGACGGATGTCACCGGCGCGGTCGAGCTGCCCGATGGCACCGAGATGGTGATGCCTGGCGACAATGTGCAAGTCACGGTTGAGTTGATTGCACCGATCGCTATGGAAGAGGGTCTGCGGTTTGCTATCCGTGAGGGTGGCCGCACCGTGGGTGCCGGCGTCGTCGCCAAAATCATCGAATAAGGGAATGTGAGTAACCGACATGGCAAGTAATCAAAATATCCGTATCCGGCTGAAATCGTTCGATCACAGGCTGATCGATACGTCGGCCAGGGAAATTGTGGAAACGGCAAAACGGACCGGCGCGCATGTAAAGGGCCCGGTGCCGCTGCCGACCAAGATGGAGCGCTTCACGGTGCTGATTTCACCCCATGTCAACAAGGATGCCAGGGACCAGTACGAGCTGCGTACCCACAAACGGCTGATGGACATCGTTGATCCGACGGATAAGACCGTGGATGCTCTGATGAAGCTAGAATTACCGGCAGGTGTGGACGTTCAGATCAAGTTGAATTGAGGAATTAGCGCAGTAGAAATACTGTCTTTTTTACTAACTTCGGCCGATTTATCCTGCTATAATATTGGGCTCTTTTTGGCCCGGCGTGGTGAATCCACTCCGGGTCATCTATTTGACGACTGCCTGGCTGTAGTTCGGCCTTGAGCGGACGCAATAATTTGAATTCAGTGCCGGCCAATCGAAGTCGGTGCGGTGTAGAGGAATAGGACAATGGCACTTGGTCTAGTTGGCCGCAAATGCGGCATGACTCGCGTGTTTACGGACGCCGGAGAATCGATTCCGGTCACCGTCATTGAGGCGTTGCCGAATCGGGTCACCCAGGTAAAAACCGTGGATAGCGATGGCTATCGCGCGCTCCAGGTGACCACCGGCACACGCAAGCTCTCGCATGTCAGCAAATCCCTCGCCGGGCACTTCGCCAAGGCCAGGCAGGAGCCAGGCCGCGGTCTGTGGGAGTTCCGCCTGCAGGCCGATGAGGGAGCCGATCTGGCAACCGGTTCCGAAATCAAGGTTGATTTCTTCGAGGACGGTCAGAAGGTCGATGTTGAGGGTACCTCCATCGGGAAAGGCTACGCAGGCGTTATCAAACGTCACCACTTCCAAATGCAGGACGCAACCCACGGTAACTCGCTGGCCCACCGGGCTCCGGGTTCGATCGGTCAGAACCAGACCCCGGGTCGCGTGTTCAAAGGCCAGAAAATGGCCGGCCATATGGGTAACGTGCGCCGTACCGCGCAGAATCTTGAAGTGGTTCGCGTGGATCTCGAACGCAACTTGTTGCTGGTCAAAGGGGCTGTCCCGGGTAATGCAGGCGGCGATGTGATCATTCGTCCTGCAGTCAAAGGCAGGTAGGGCATGACGATGAAACTGAAATTGCACAAGTCTGCAAGTGGATCCGATATCCAGGTTTCCGAAGCGGCTTTTGGCAGTAAATTTAACGAAGCGTTAATCCACCAGGTTGTCACGGCCTATAGGGCCGGTGGGCGCAGTGGTACCAAGGGCCAGAAGAACCGATCCACGGCCCGTGGTGGCGGCGCCAAGCCGTGGCGTCAGAAAGGCACCGGACGGGCCCGCGCGGGCACGATCCGCAGCCCGATCTGGGTTGGTGGTGGGCGCACATTTGCTGCGCAGACCCGTGACCACAGCCAGAAGGTTAATCGCAAGATGTATCGCAGTGCGATACGGTCGATGTTGTCCGAGCTGGTCCGTCAGGATCGCCTGGTCGTTATCGACTCGCTCGAGCTGGAAGCGCCGAAAACAAAGATGCTGGTGCAAAAGCTGAAGGATCTCGGCCTGGATAGTGCCTTGATCGTCATGGAGGCCTTTGACGAAAAGGTATTCCTGGCCGCCCGCAACCTGCACAACGTAGACGTGCTGGATGCGACGGCGCTGGATCCGGTCAGCCTGGCGCGTTTCGAAAAGGTCTTGATCACCGTTCCGGCAATCAAAATGATCGAGGAGCGGCTGCGATGAGCAAGGAAAGACTGATGACCATCCTGCTCGGGCCGCATGTCTCGGAAAAAACGACGCGGGTGGCGGAAAAGCACAACCAGGTCGCGTTTCGGGTACGCAAAGACGCCAACAAGGCTGAAATCCGCAAGGCGGTCGAACTGCTGTTCGAGGTCGAGGTTGAGAACGTCACCGTGGTTAACGTCAAAGGCAAGGTCAAGCGATTCGGCCAGACCCTGGGACGCCGGTCGGACTGGAAGAAGGCATACGTAAAGCTGGCCGAAGGCCACGCCATTGATTTTCTGAACCCGGAATAAAGACGGGTTCGGGTAAACGGTTAACAGTACAGAGCTAAAGCTATGGCATTGCAAAAAGCAAGACCGACATCAGCAGGACGCCGCTTCGTTGTTCGCGTAAAGACCAACGAATTGCACAAGGGCGAGCCTCATGGTCCGTTGCTGGCGCCCAAGAGCAAGACAGGCGGCCGTAACAACCAGGGACGAATTACGACTCGTCATCATGGCGGTGGTCACAAACAGCGTTATCGCATCATTGATTTCAAGCGCGACAAGGACGGCGTGCCGGGTACGGTTGAGAGGATCGAATACGATCCGAACCGCAGCGCGCATATTGCGTTGGTGTTGTATGCCGATGGCGAGCGCCGTTACATCATCGCGGCGAAGGGGATGAAATCCGGCGATCAGGTTGTGGCCGGTCGCGAAGCGCCGATCAAGACCGGCAATGCACTGCCGTTGCGCTACATTCCGGTCGGTTCGCTGGTGCATTGCGTCGAACTCAAGGTGGGCAAGGGCGCCCAGCTTGCCCGCAGCGCCGGTTCATCGGCCCAGTTGGTCGCCCGCGAAGGCGCTCATGCAACATTGCGGCTGCGCTCCGGTGAGATGCGCAAGGTACTGGTCAACTGCCGTGCAACGATCGGCGAAGTCGGCCATTACGAACACAACCTGCGCAAGCTCGGCAAGGCGGGAGCCAGCCGTTGGCGTGGCGTACGCCCGACCGTTCGCGGTGTGGCGATGAACCCGGTCGATCATCCACATGGTGGCGGCGAAGGCCGTACCGCTGGTGGTCGCCACCCGGTTTCACCGTGGGGTATGCCGACCAAGGGTTACAAGACACGTAGTAACAAGCGTACGGACAAGATGATCGTTCGTCGCCGTAAGAAAAAATAAGCAGATTAATTAGAGGAAGTCACCGTGCCACGCTCAGTTAAAAAAGGTCCTTTTGTTGATGCACACCTCGCCAAAAAGGTTGAGGAAGCAGTAGCAAGCAACAGCCGCCGGCCGATCAAGACCTGGTCGCGCCGCTCAATGGTGTTGCCCGACATGGTGGGCCTGACGATCGCTGTTCATAACGGTCGCCAGCACGTGCCGGTTCTGATTTCTGAAAATATGGTCGGCCACAAACTTGGTGAATTCGCAATGACCCGGACTTTCAGGGGTCATTCGGGTGACAAGAAGACTTAGTAGAGGAGTCGGGAGCATGCAAGTCGCAGCAAAATTACGCCATGCGCGGATATCACCGCAGAAATGCCGCCTGATAGCCGACGCTGTGCGCGGCAAACCGGTTGCGACAGCGTTGCAGACGCTGGACTTCATGCCGAAGAAAGCCGCGCAG
The DNA here is from genome assembly GCA_027297845.1 of Gammaproteobacteria bacterium. Taxonomy (GTDB): domain Bacteria; phylum Pseudomonadota; class Gammaproteobacteria; order Steroidobacterales; family MnTg04; genus MnTg04. Next base: position 6,787 of record JAPUHG010000185.1, read on the forward strand.
ATCGTGAAAAAGCTGTTGGAATCGGCGATTGCCAATGCCGAGCATAACCACGGTGCCGATATCGACGAGTTGCGGATTTCGGCCGTCATGGTGGATGAGGCGCCGACCTTAAAGCGTTTCCGAGCGCGGGCAAAAGGTCGCGGCGCGAGAATTATCAAACGTAACAGTCACATCACCGTGCAGGTTGCGGACGAGTAAAGACGAGGTCGTAATGGGACAAAAAGTACATCCGATCGGAATTCGACTTGGCATTACCAAGGACTGGTCGTCCACATGGTATGCGGATACCAAGAATTTCGCTGACCTGGTCGCCGCAGATCACGCGATCCGGGAATTTCTGAACAAACGCCTAGCCGAGGCATCGGTTAGCCGTATCCAGATCGATCGTCCGGCCAAGGTGACGCACATCACCATTCACACCGCCCGCCCAGGCATCGTGATTGGCAAGAAAGGCGAGGATATCGAGAAGCTGCGCAATGAAATCGCCAAATTGACCGGATTGAAGATCCAGGATGTGAAAATCAGGATCGCCGAAATACGCAAGCCGGAGCTGGATGCCAAGCTGGTCGCCGAAGGTATAGCGCAACAACTCGTGAGCCGCGTGATGTTCCTCCGCGCGATGAAACGCGCGGTGACCAAAACGATGCGGCTGGGCGCCCTGGGCATCAAGGTGAAAGTGGCAGGACGTTTGAATGGTGCGGAAATTGCCCGCAGCGAGTGGTATCACGAAGGTCGTGTGCCGCTGCATACTTTTCGCGCCGATATCGATTATGGGCTGGCCGAAGCCAAGACGACTTATGGAATCATCGGCGTCAAGGTATGGATTTTTAAAGGCGAAGTTTTTGATACCGCTGAAACCGGTAAAGAAGCCGCCGACAACGCCGCCTGATCGCGGTGCTGGTTTGAGGAGCAGTTGAGAGATGTTGCAGCCGAAGCGGACCAAGTTCCGCAAACAGATGAAAGGCAAAAACCGTGGTCTGGCCCAGCGTGGCAGTACGGTCGCTTTTGGTGTGTTTGGTCTGA
>JAPUHG010000186.1 GCA_027297845.1 Gammaproteobacteria bacterium
CGGGAAATAGGATGCCAGCGCAACCGTGCCATCGTCCGACCAGGTGTTGGGATCGATCAGCAGCTCGGGCTCTGCATCCAGGCTGGTCTGCGTATAAAGGATCTCCTGGTTCTGCAGACCATTGTTGTACTCGTAAAAGTATCTCCCGCCCATCTTTTCCGGCAGGGAATACCGCTCATAATCCCACAGCTCCTTCATTCGCCGGGTAATCACCTCGCGCTCCGGAATCGTCGCGAGATAGGAAAACGTTACCGCGTTCTGCGCATCCACCCAGTCTCTGACTGCCTGGTTCTCGCGCACATCATCTTCGAGCCAACGGAAGGGATCGGCAACTTCAGTGCCGTGGTAGTCGTCGATATGGTCAACCGTCGCAGTTTCTGGATACTTCAGCCGATCGACCCCGGTGTCGGGTACGTACTCGGTGCAGGCGACCAGCAACGCCAACGTCAACAGCATTACGACTGAATATGTAGCTAATTTCTTCAAGACCGACTCCTTTCTATTATTTAGCCCCACAGACGTGAATCAAATCCCCGCACGACGCCGTGCTTGTATTCCAGGCCCAGCGGATGGTCGTATTTCAACAACAATGGGCCATCAATATCCACCAGGTCACACAGCTGTGCGACCACGAAGGAGGGCGCCATGGCGAGCGAGGTGCCTAGCATGTTGCCGACCATCAGTTTGCAGCCTTTTTCCTTTGCGGCCCTGGCCAGGCGCAGGGCCTCGGTGAGGCCGCCGGTTTTGTCCAGCTTGATGTTGATCATACTGTAACGACGGGCTGCGATCTCCAGTTCACCGGTATGCAGGCAGGATTCATCCGCGGCTAGAGTGATGGGGGATTTGAAACCTTCCAGCATCTCGTCGCCGCCGCGCGCCAGCGTCTGTTCGATCATGCCCAGGTCCAAGTCGACGCATTTGGGGATGACCTCTTTAAGCAATTCGAAACTCCAGCCCTGGTTGGCATCAACCACCAGTTCGGCGTCCGGGCGGGCAGCTCGGATCGCGGCCAGTTTTTCGTAAGGCTGGTGACCGTCGAGCTTGATTTTGAGAATCGGTGCATCAGCGGCTGCGGCTGCTTTTGCCGCCATGGCCTCGCTGGTGTTTTCCAAACCGATGGTAAATACCGTGGTGACTGGTTTGGGATCGATGCCGGTCAATTCCCAGATGGTCTTACCGGAACGTTTGCATTCCAGATCCCACAGGGCGCAATCGATGGCATTGCGGGCGCCTCCGGCGGGCAGCAAATTTTGCAATTCTTCCCGTGAGATCCCACTGCGGATAGTATCTGCAAGCTCATGCACCTGAGCAAAAATACTTTGGGCAGATTCATCCATGTAGGACACGCCTTGGGCCTCGCCGCGGCCGCTATAACCGTCTTCACTCAAATGGACAACCAGTCCCACTGAGGTTCTCCATTCGGCCCCTGAGATGCGAAACGGCTCGGTCAGTTCCCATTCTTCAAGATGTGCGCTGAACTTCATAATAGATTCGCCAGTAGAGTTTGATTCATAAATAAACCTGCTTTATGTATTCGACGATCGCCCCGCAGCCGTCGATCAGCGGATCCACGCAGGGCAGGCCGGTTTCTTCACTCAGCCTGGCCAGGTAATCCGCGCGTTCCTGTGCGGGCAATTTCGATGTGTTCACGCTGATGCCGACGCAGCGGATGGCCGGGTTAGTGCGCTGTCCCATCTTCACATGCTGGTCTATGCAATCCTGAATGGTTGGCAGGTCGAAGTGTTCCCAGCCGGAAAGCACCTTGCGTGTGGCATCGTGGCAGATCACAAAACCGTCCGGCTGTGAGCCGTGCAGCAGTCCGAGGCTGACACCTGAGTAGCCGGGGTGGAATAGCGAGCCCTGTCCCTCGATCACATCCCAGTGGTCATCGTCGTTGTCGGGTGAGATCACCTCCGCGGCGCCGGCAATGAAATCAGCCACCACCGCATCGATGGGAAGTCCTTCACCGGCCAGCATGATGCCGGTTTGTCCGGTGGCACGGAAGGTGGAGTTCATGCCCGCTTCGCGCATGGACTGGTGCAGTGCGAGGGCAGAGTACTTCTTGCCAATAGCGCAGTCAGTGCCCACCATCAGCACCCGCTTGCCAGAGCGTTTCAGGCCGGTGCCTACGGGCAGGTTGGCGGGCGGACTGCGCACATCGATCAGGCGCGCACCCGAAGCTTCGGCGGCAGCCACCACAGCCGGGAAATCCGCCAGCTTGATATGCAGGCCGCAGACAATATCCATGCCGGCGCGGGCCGCTTCCTCGATGGATGCCCACCAGCTGTCAGGTACTTCGCCGCCGATCGGTGCAACGCCGATGATGAGACTCTTAACGCCGGCCCTTATCGCTTCAGCCACGGACATGTCGGGTACACCCAATTCCACTTCGCAGCCCGCAAAGCGTAACTGCCCAGCCACCAGATCGCTCTGCCACTGGACGATGCCCAGGCCGGTCTTGGCGTAGGTAGCGTCGGTGATGTCACCGATCAGGATCAGGTAGGGTGCCTTGAGTTGCACCGTGGTTAGTTTTGTCATGGGTGATTCGTTCCAAGGCCTAACCGATTTATTATCGAATTAGCGCAGTGTTTGCATCACTTTCGGAAATGGACCAAAGCACACTCATAAGTCCAGAATTCGGTGGCCTGTCCAGATGAAATTCACCCGCTGATTGTACTATAGACATTGGATTTCCGGGCCACAGTTTGGCCTCGGTGAAATTGTTGGTGTTGGCTTGGTCGTCTATGCGGGCTACGCTAAGTTGTTACTTCGCAAAATCCGGGCTAGTCCGATCGTCAACACCGGAACGACAAACACCCCAATGAAAACCCAGGTCATAAATCCGTAACCTTGCGCAATCAGCGCTACCAGACCAAGCTTGCCGCCGGCAATAATCGCAAGGATAAGCACGGATACGGCAATAACCGGCCTTAGGTAAGCCGGCAAGTTACGGCCGCGTTCCTGCGCTGTATGAAAAACACGCTCATTGAGGGAATGCAAGAGACCGGATCCGGTTTCGATGAAAGTGCCGAATATTACGATTTGAAACAGGATCTCGAACCAGCGGGCATCATAAGCCGCCAAAATAGTGCTGGATGGTACGCTGCTGTCAATGATTGCCGGGTACATGCCAACCCTGACGATGAAAAATAACACGCCCGGGAGAATTCCGATAATTCCGGCAATGGCACCCGAGGCGAGTGCCTGTTTGCGTTTGCTGATGTGCGTTATGCAAAAAAGAACGGCCGGGATGACGGCCAGGTTATAACCCGCATAGGCGACGCCGCCGGTGAACCAGCCGGAGTCTATCGACGATTGACTGAAATTGCGGCTGATATCGTCGCCGAAATGTGACACGCCCCAGGCCAGAAAAACAATATAGACGCCGTACAACAGAAACGACCAATAGGAGAGGAATTTTTCGATCACCGTTGTGCCGAAAAAAGTCAGTAGGCCAATTGCGCCCATGATCACCACGGT
>JAPUHG010000187.1 GCA_027297845.1 Gammaproteobacteria bacterium
TGGATGCGAAACATTCAGGACTGGTGCATCAGCCGGCAATTGTGGTGGGGACATCGAATTCCCGCCTGGTACGACGACCAGGGTAATATCTATGTCGCCGCCGATGAAACCGCCGTCAGGCAAAAATACAAGCTGCCGGCCAAACTTGAGCTGCGCCAGGATGACGACGTCCTCGATACCTGGTTTTCATCGGCCCTGTGGCCAATTTCGACCTTGGGCTGGCCCGAAAAAACCCGCGAACTGGAAACCTTTTATCCAACCAACGTATTGGTCACCGGCTTCGATATTATTTTCTTCTGGGTTGCCCGCATGATCATGATGGGTCTGAAGTTCACTGGCAAAGTGCCATTCAGGGAAATCTACATTCACGGCCTGATTCGCGACCCGGAAGGACAGAAAATGTCGAAGTCCAAGGGCAATGTACTGGATCCGCTGGATCTGATCGATGGCATCGATCTTGATAGCCTGCTGGAAAAAAGGACCAGCGGGCTGATGCAACCGCATCTGAAGCCAAAAATAGAAAAGGCCACTCGCAAACAGTTTGCTGATGGCATCGAAGCTTTTGGCGCCGACAGCCTGCGTTTTACTTTTGCCAGTCTCGCCACGACCGGGCGGGATATTCGCTTCGAGCTAAGCCGCATCGAAGGCTATCGCAATTTTTGCAACAAGCTCTGGAACGCGGCGCGTTATGTGCTGATGAACACGGAAGATAAAGACTGCGGATTGAGCGGCGATTGTGAGTACAGCCTGGCCGACCAATGGATTCGTTCGCGTTTTTGCGCCACCGTCGAGGAAATATCCCGGCAAATGAAAGTCTACCGTCTCGACCTGGCGGCGAAGGCGCTGTACGAATTTACCTGGAACGAATTTTGCGACTGGTACCTGGAACTATCCAAGGCAGTACTAAAGGACGATACGGCCAGCGACGAAGCCGGCAGAGGTACGCGGCGGACGCTGATCACGGTGCTCGAAGCACTGTTGCGAGCGATCCACCCGTTGATGCCGTTTATCAGCGAGGAGATCTGGCAAAAAGTCGCGCCATTGGCCGGCGCGGGTGGCGAGACCATTATGCTGGCGCCCTACCCTGGCGAAGACGAATTCGAGCGCGACGAAAAAGCGGAGCAGGACATGGCGTGGATGCAGGGTCTGATCCTCGGGGTCAGGCAAATTCGCGGCGAAATGGATATCTCACCATCCAAACCCTTGCCGGTGTTATTGAAGAACGCATCGGCCGATGACAGGAACAAGCTGGAGCAGTTGCAGAGCTTCCTGTTGCATATTGCGAAACTGGAAAGCATTCATCTACTTGCCGACGATGAAACGGCGCCCGAATCCGCAACCGCCTTACTCGGCACAATGGAAGTGCTGGTGCCGATGGCTGGCCTGATTGACCGCGATGCCGAGCTGGCACGATTGCGAAAGCAGATTGAAAAACTGGAAAAGAACTTGCAGCGCAGCACCCAAAAACTGGCCAATGCCAATTTTATCTCCAATGCACCAGCCGTTGTCGTGGAAAAAGAGCAGCAGCGGGTAGCGGAAATGGAAGACGCATTGGCGCGTCTGCGTGAACAAACAGACAAAGTAAGTAATCTGGGTAAATGAGAACAATGCGCCGCAGCATGAATTGAACTATGTTAAATGGGTCACATCCAGCACGGAAACAAGCTGATAGGCTGGGCTTTCCGGATGATCTGACCAAATGACGGTCGGTAAAAGCTCATCATTAATCGGCTCACCAAGGCCAGGGTTTCAGCGATGAATCGACAGGCGGCAGTAACTGAAAGCGAAAGCCGTGTAACGGAGCAGCAGCGGCTGGTATCCGTGGTTCTCGATCAACTCAACGAGATTATACTCGGCAAAGACCATCAGCTTCGGCTGGCGATCAGTTGTCTGCTCGCTCGCGGTCACCTGTTGATCGAAGACTTGCCAGGTGTTGGCAAAACCACCCTGGCCCATGCGCTGGCTCGTACGCTGGGCCTCAATTACAACCGGATTCAGTTCACCAGCGATCTTTTGCCAGCCGATATTATTGGCGTTTCCGTTTATTTGCGTGACGACAATCGTTTCGAATTTCATCCCGGTCCGATTTTTTCTCAACTGGTGTTGGCCGACGAGGTCAATCGGGCGACTCCAAAGGCGCAAAGCGCGTTGTTGGAAGCGATGGAGGAAAGCCAGGTTACCGCCGATGGCGATAGTTATCCGTTACCAGATCCCTTTTTCGTCATTGCAACGCAAAACCCGGTCACCCAGATTGGCACCTACCCTTTGCCGGAGTCACAACTTGATCGCTTCCTGATGCGAATCTCGCTGGGCTTCCCGAGCCCGGATATGGAACGCCGCCTGATCTCAGGTCAGGATCGGCGCGAATTATTGTCTTTGCTTGAGCCCGCTTTGCAGGTTGCTCAACTGCAATCACTAATGGATAGCGTGTCATCGATCCATGTTTCAGATGTATTGCTGGATTACGTGCAGGCCCTGGTTGCTTTCACCCGCGAATCTCCGGATTTCATTAACGGGCTTTCTCCCCGCGCCGCCATCTCTATAGTCTCGTGCAGCCGTGCCTGGGCGATGATCCATGGTCACCCGGGAGTGCTACCCGAGGACGTCCAGGCAATCATCCCGGCGGTGGCCAATCACCGGATGCGTTTGCGTGACGAACTGCAAGCCAGTACCGAACCCGGCGAACTTATGCTGGCGGCAGTCTCCGTGCCCTGAACGGTTGGACGACCGTGGCCATAGGCACACCAAAATTTATTAGAGATCGCGTATCGGCCTGGGCTCTAAAGCGCCAGGGAAGGGACCATCTGCCTGTTACCCTGGAAAAACGGCGGGTTTATATACTGCCGGGGAAAATGGGCTTTGTTTTTGCACTCATGCTGTTTGCCATCCTCCTGGCGAGCATGAACTATGGCAACAGCATGGGTTTTGCATTGACCTTTCTGCTTGCCAGCCTGGGACTGGTCGCCATGCACCATTGCCATGGGAACCTGGCCGGTACCGTGGTGCAGGCGATCGGAGCTGAACCTGTTTTTGCCGGTGAGGATGCTGTATTTGAGATCCTGCTACAGAATTCGGAGCATTCCGCCCGCTATGATCTGCGTGGCGAGTCCAGCGACTACCTTGGCAGCGTCACCGATATCGAAACAGAGCGTAGCGGCGTTATCCGTCTGGCCATCCCCACGCGCAAGAGAGGCCGTTTGCGTCTTGATCGCTTTGGCGTCAGCACGCGCTTCCCGCTAAGTCTTTTCCGCAGCTGGAGCTGGATACACCGGCCATCTGAGTGCCTGGTTTTTCCAAGCCCGGCGGCGGCCTCACCCTTGCCTGCCAGTCAACCCGGCGCGCAGCATGATTCAGTTTCGGTCGGCGATGGCGCTGACGATTTTTCCGGTCTGCGCAGCTTTCGCCCCGGCGATTCGCCACGGCATATCGCCTGGAAAGCGCTGGCTCGGGAACAGGAGCTCCTGGTCAAACAATTTTCCGGAGGCGCAGCACGGCAGCTTTGGCTGGACTGGGATCTCACCAGCCCGGGAGATGACGAACATCGGCTGTCACAACTTTGTCGCTGGATACTGGCGGCCAATGCCGCCGGCATGCTCTTTGGGTTGCGCCTGCCGGGCAAGGAAATTCCACCGGCGAACGGCGACGAACATCAATTGCTCTGCCTGACTGCGCTGGCCCTGTACCCGACGCCCGGCGAGAGTACCTCATGAATAACGACCGCGGACTTCGCGAGCAGCGTATGAACTGGACCTTGCTCGGTATCGGTCTGGCTTTGTTACCCCATCTGCCGAGGCTTCCATTGTGGATTGGCGTGTTCCTGATCACCGTCGGTCTCTGGCGTTGGCAGGCTGAACGCCATCGCTGGGCCTTGCCACCGCGAATACTGCGTTTTTTGGTAGCCGCCACCGGTTTCGCCGGGATCATACTGACCTACCGCACCATTAACGGTCTCACCGCGGGCACCGCTCTGCTGGCAATCATGATGGGCATGAAACTACTGGAAACCCGTGGCCAGCGGGATCAGATTCTGTTGCTGTTCATCGGCTACTTCCTGGTGTTGGCGAGCCTGCTTTTTGACCAGTCGCCATGGACCGGCGCTTACCTGCTGGCCAGTGTGTGGCTTATCACCGCAGGCCTGCTGGCGGTCAGCAAGTCCGGCAACGCTCTGCCGATAAAGAAAAACCTCAGGCTATCCGGGCGCATGCTGGTGCATGCCGTGCCGCTGATGGTCGTCATGTTTTTGTTTTTCCCGCGGATTACGGGGCCTTTTTGGGCCCTACCCACACGCGCTGGCGCAACAACCGGTCTGAGCGATGAAATGAGCCCTGGCGAAATATCCGATCTGTCCCTGTCCGCAGAAATCGCTTTCCGGGCAAAATTCGAAAATGGCATCCCGGAACCCCGGGAACGCTATTGGCGTGGCCCGGTACTCAG
>JAPUHG010000188.1 GCA_027297845.1 Gammaproteobacteria bacterium
GCCCGGGCGTACCATCTGTGCGCCGACGACTCTGTTATCGGCAGTATGTTTTACCTGATGGAATTCATGGATGGGCGCATTTTCTGGGACCCGGCGTTACCCGAACTGGACACTCGAGAAAGAACCGCCGTTTATGAAGAAATGAGTCGTGTGCTCGCCAACATCCACGCCATTAATCCGGATAAGCAGGGTCTGGCCGATTTTGGCAAACCCGGTAATTATTTTGAGCGACAGTACGAACGCTGGAGCGGACAATACCGTGCGTCAGAGACCGACCGCATTGAAGACATGGAAACGCTGATGGACTGGCTGGCTGAAAACATGCCGCGAGACGATGGCCGCGTGGCGCTGGTTCATGGAGATTTTCGCCTCGATAACCTGATTTTTGATCCGGTGGAAGCCCGGATTATCGCCGTCGTCGACTGGGAGCTGTCTACCCTCGGGCATCCACTGGCAGATCTCGCTTACCAATGCATGCAATGGCATCTTCCAAATACCGGAAAACTCAGAGGATTAGCGGATGTCGATATCGGCAAACTCGGGATACCCGAAGAAAAGGATTATGTCGCATCCTACCTGGAACGAGCTGGCTTGCCCGCGGTAAACAACTGGCCTTTTTATCTCGCCTTTTGTTTTTTCCGCCTTGCTGCGATCGTCCAGGGTGTGAAGAAAAGAGCGCTCGACGGCAATGCGTCCAGCCAGGCGGCGCTGCAGATGGGCGAGCTGGTTTATCCACTTTCCGCGCTGGGCGTTGAAATGATTCGGCCTTGATCCAGCGCAACTATAGCGGGGCTTCGGCTGCTATAGTTAGACCGGATCAAAACTGATGGAGCCAGGTAATACCAGATTCGGACGGTACTGGTGGCGAAGGAATGCAAAGCAGCAATACACAGGAAATCCTGATGCAGGCCGAAGGTCTGGAGCTATGGCGCGGCGACCGCTGCCTGTTTCGGGATTTGTCCTTTGAGCTGCCCGAAGAAAAAGCCCTGCACGTGTCGGGTCCGAACGGTTGCGGCAAGACCAGCCTTTTGCGGGTGTTGTGCGGTCTAAGTGAGCCGGAGGAGGGTGCCGTTCGCTGGCGCGGCAAGAGCATTCGTCGCGATCGAGAAGATTATCACCAGGCATTCGCCTGGCTGGGTCATTTGAACGGGTTCAAAGCTGAACTCAGCGCCAGGGAAAACCTGGCATTTTCTGTTTCTCTCAGACGTAAGACTGACGATGAAGTCAGAAACAATACCCTGGACCAGGTCGGCCTGACTGCCGCCGCTGATTTGCCGTGCCGGGTGCTATCGGCGGGGCAGAAAAGAAGACTATCGCTGGCAACGATAATGCTCAGCGCGGCACGACTGTGGATTCTCGACGAGCCATTTACCAACCTGGACAGCAAAGGGCGGGAGATGATCTCCGAGTTACTCAATAGCCATTGTGCCAGCGGTGGTGCGGCGATAGTCGCGGCCCATCAGGAACTTGGGGTCGAGCAGCCCTACCTGCAGCACCTCAAAATGGAGGATGCGGTATGAGCGGTCCCATGTCGGGATTTGGAACCGTTTTGGCCCGCGATCTAAGGCTGGCCTTTCGCCGACCCGGTGAAATGGCCAATCCGTTGTTATTTTTCGTTCTGATCACCGCTATTTTCCCGCTGGGGCTCAGCCCTGAACCCGAATTGCTTAGAACAGTAGCTCCGGGGATCCTCTGGGGCGCCGCCTTGCTGTCATCGTTGCTGGCGCTGGATTTGCTGTTTAAGAATGATTATGAAGACGGCAGCCTGGAGCAACTGGTATTGAGCGGCCATTCGCTGCCCGTACTGGTACTGGCCAAGACGCTGGCGCATTGGGTAGTCAGCGGTTTGCCGCTGGTTCTGGCCGCCCCGTTACTGGCCAGCGCGCTGTATCTCCCGGCGCATGCCTGGGACACTTTGATGCTGGGTTTACTGATTGGCACGCCGACTCTCAGCCTATTGGGAGCTGTTGGGGCGGCCCTGACGACAGGTCTCGGAACCGGTAGCGCTCTGCTATCATTATTGGTCTTGCCGCTGGCCACCCCGATACTGATTTTCGGCGCACGGGGAGTCGACCTGGCTGTCCAAGGCCTGGATCCGGTGGGTCCGATGTATTTACTGGGCGCAATATTGTTTTTGGCGGTGAGCTTGTTGCCGTTGGCAATAGCCACGGCCGTACGAATCAGTCTGGATTAGGCTTATGTGGAAATTATTTCATCAGTTCGGTTCTCCGCCGCATTTTTACCGGCTTGCGGGGTATTTGATCCCTTGGTTCGGGGCCGCAGCGCTGATTCTGATTCTGATCGCTACCTATGGCGGTTTGGTGCTCGCACCGGCTGACTACCTGCAAGGTGACGGCTTTAGAATAATCTATGTGCATGTTCCGAGTGCATCGATGTCGTTGTTTGCCTATACGCTGATGGCGACGGCGGCCGGTATCGGCCTGATCTGGCGTATCAAGCTCGCTCATGCGGTTGCAGCCGCGGTCGCCCCGATCGGCGCCTCGTTTACCTTCCTGGCGCTCGCCACCGGGTCGATCTGGGGAAAACCCATGTGGGGGACCTGGTGGGCCTGGGATGCCCGACTGACGTCAGAGCTGATCCTGTTGTTTCTTTTCCTGGGTTATATGTCGCTCAGGGCGGCTAACGATGACGTCGGCAAAGCAGACCGGGCCAGTGGCTTGCTCGCGGTTGTTGGCGTAGTCAATGTGCCGATCATTCATTACTCGGTCGAATGGTGGAATTCCTTGCACCAGGGGGCGACGATCATCAAACTGGGCAAACCCGCCATCACCGGCGACATGCTGTGGCCTTTACTGATGATGCTCGCGGGTTTCGGTTTTTATTTCGCGACCGTAATGATGATCCGCACGCGCAGCCAGGTTTTACAGCGTGAGCGCAAATCCCAGTGGCTCAAGAGTCTATAAATAGAGATATATCAATATGTTATCTGAATTTCTTCACATGGGAGGTTACGCGGGATACGTCTGGAGCAGTTTTGGCCTGACCGCCGCGGTCCTGCTGATCAATCTTGTTGGCGCGCAGCGCCAGTTCAAACAAAGACTGGCTTTCGTCCGGCGACGAATCGCAGCCGAGGACAAGACATGAAAAAACGTTACCAAAGAGGCATCCAGGTGGCATTGGTGCTTGCCGGTGTGGGAATCGCCGTGACGCTGATGCTCAGAGCGTTCGACGAAAATATCCTGTATTTCTACATGCCACAGCAAGTGGTTGCGGGCGATGTACCAGATGGCAAACGATTCCGGCTCGGTGGCCTGGTAATACCCGGAAGCATCGAGAGAGCGCCTGGTTCGCTAAAGGTCAGTTTCCTGGTGACCGATAACCAGAAGACCCTGTCCGTCGAATACGAAGGCGTGCTGCCGGATTTGTTCCGAGACGGGCAGGGCGTGATCGCCCACGGCACCATGGATGACAATGGAATTTTTGTCGCCGATGAAGTGCTGGCCAAACATGACGAGAATTACATGCCGCCGGAAGTCGCAGAAGCACTAAAACAAGTGCATGGAGACGAGGAATCGTGATACCTGAGCTTGGCCTGTTCTCGCTGGTGTTGGCATTCTGCCTGGCAATAATTCAGTCCTTCGCCGGGCTGGCTGGCGCACATTGGCGCAAGCCGGAGTGGTTGGCGTTGGTTCGGCCCATGGCAACCGGACAGTTTGTCTTTGTTGCGCTGTCGTTTGGGCTGTTGACCTGGTCGTTCATCGTCAATGATTTCTCCGTCGAGTACGTGGCGATGAATTCCAATACCGGGCTACCCACTTTCTATCGCATTGCCGCCGTCTGGGCGGCGCACGAAGGGTCATTGTTGATGTGGATTCTGGCGATGTCGATATGGACCTTGAGTGTCAGCTGGCTGAATGAGGAAATACCGGAGGTATTTCGTGCCCGCGTACTGGGCGTGATGGGCCTGGTCAACTCCGGTTTCATGCTGTTTGTCTTGGCGACCTCGAATCCATTCGTGCGTCTTCTGCCCGCTGCTATAGAGGGGCGCGATCTCAACCCATTGTTGCAGGATCCAGCGCTGGCCATTCACCCACCGATTCTTTACGCCGGTTACGTTGGTCTTGCGGTGGCGTTTTCCTTTGCCGTTGCCGCGTTGATTGAGGGCAAGGTGACGAGCGCCTGGGCGCGATGGGTCAGACCGTGGACCCTCATGGCCTGGATTTTTCTGACCATCGGCATCGCGCTGGGTTCGTGGTGGGCGTATTACGAACTGGGCTGGGGCGGATGGTGGTTTTGGGACCCGGTCGAAAATGCCTCGTTTATGCCCTGGCTGATGGCAACCGCGCTGATTCATTCCCTGGCGGTATCGGAAACGCGGGGTCTCTTCAAAAGCTGGACGATCCTGCTGGCGATCAGCGGCTTCTCGCTGAGCCTGCTGGGTACTTTCCTGGTTCGTTCCGGCGTCTTGATATCGGTGCATGCCTTCGCCAGTGATCCGGCGCGCGGTCTGTTTATCCTGATATTTCTCGGTCTGTGTATCGGTATTGCACTGGGTTTGTATATATGGCGCGCTCCCTCGCTCGGCTCGGGAGCCGGTTTCAAGGTCTTGTCACGGGAAAGCTTCCTTCTGATCAATAACCTGATGCTGGTGGTTGCTGCCGGCCTGATCCTGATGGGGACTTTATATCCGTTGTTCATGGACGCGTTGGAGATGGGAAAAATCTCGGTCGGTCCACCGTATTTCAATTTGGTGTTTCTGATTCCTACCCTGCCGATGGTTTTGTTACTCGGTGTCGGCATGCACAGCACCTGGAAACGGGCCCGTTGGGAGCCGTTGCGGAAACGCCTCAAAACGCCGCTATTGATTGCCGTACCGGTGGCCCTGGGTCTTTCCTTTGCCTGGGGCCGGCCTTCAGTACTGACTTTCGTCGGCATATTTGCCGGGGTCTGGGTAATTCTTTCCGCCTTCAGTGAAATTCGCGAGCGGCAAGAAATGGGGCGCAATTTCTTTTCCCTCCCACGCTCAATGATCGGCATGCTGGTCGCGCATATCGGTCTGGGCTTGTTCGTCCTCGGGGTCACGGTAACCAGCGTGTTCAGCATTGAAAAGGACCTGGCGTTGAGAGCCGGTGACACTGTCGAGCTGGCCGGTTACCAATTTAAGCTGGAGAGCCTGCGTAACGCCGAAGGGCCGAATTTCGATGCGGTCGAGGGCATGGTTACAATCAGGCGTAATGGGAAGGTCGTTACCACGCTGTATCCGCAAAAAAGAGTTTATAGGGTACAGACCAGCCCGATGACCGAGGCCGGGATTGATGCCGGCTGGACCCGGGATTTGTTTGTTGCACTCGGTGATGATCTCGGTGACGAAAGCTGGAGCCTGCGGATCCAGTTCAAACCGCTGGTGCGATTTATCTGGTTGGGCGCGCTGGTGATGGCTTTTGGCGGTCTGCTGTCAATGAGCGAACCCCGTTACCGAAAAATCCAAAAAGCTGAAGGAGTTGCGCCATGAGCCGCTTCCTCGCACCGATCTTGATTCTCGTTGTACTGGTCGGGTTTTTCTTCATCGGCCTGCACAAAAATCCAAACATAGTACCGTCACCATTGATCGGTAAGCCTGCCCCCCAATATGAGCTGCCCTTACTGCTAAAACCCGGTGAGACTCTCGGCACCGAAAAATTACTGGGACAGGTTTATCTGCTGAACGTCTGGGGCACTTGGTGTTTCGCCTGTCGCGCGGAACATGGTGTGTTAATGGAAATTGCGCGACAGAACATTGTGCCGATTTACGGTTTTAACTCGAGAGACGATCCTCAAAAGGCCCGGCAATGGCTGGCGGACTTGGGTGATCCCTATGTGGCGTCAATGGTCGATACCGATGGCCTGGTCGGCATTGACTGGGGCGTTTACGGGGCTCCGGAAACCTTCCTGATCGACCAGACCGGTATCGTCATCCACAAGTTAATTGCCCCAATGACCATGCGAATCTGGCATGAGGATTTCCTGCCGTTGATTCAACAGCTCAAGGCAGCACGGCCATGAAAAAAATGATTGCAGTTTTGTTATTGATGCCGTTGGCCTTGTTTGCGGTTGACAACAACGACGCCCTGGAGGATCCGGAATTGCAGGAGCGTTACGAGACCATTACTCGTGAACTGCGCTGCCTGGTTTGCCAGAACACGCCGATCTCCGACTCGAACGCACCGTTGGCGGAAGATCTGCGCAACCAGGTCCGGGAAATGCTGTTGGCCGGCTCCAGCAACCGGGAAATCTATAGCTACATGACAGATCGCTATGGCGACTTCGTTTTATATAAACCGCCTTTTGTAAAGCGCACCTTGTTGTTATGGCTGGCCCCCGGAATCTTGCTTTTGCTCGGTGGTACCGTCCTGGTCCGTACGGTTCGACAAAGGGCTGCGATGCCCATCGATGATGATGACGAAAACGAGGAAGAGATCGAATGAGCCTTTTCTGGATTTTCGCAATGGTCTTGCTGATTGTGGCTTTCGGCTTCACGTTCCTGCCGCTGAATCGCCTAAAGAAAAAGAATGGGAACTCGACCATGCTGGTCATCGTGCTAGTTGTACCGTTGGCGTCGATACTCTTCTACCAGGCTTTTTCCAATTACGATCCGAAGGCCGTGAAAAGCAGTGTCGGTTCGGTGGAGGATATGGTTGCCACGCTTGAGTCGCGACTTGACAGGGAGGGCGGCAGCGCCGAGGAGTGGTTCATGCTGGGACGCTCCTATGTCAGCATGGGAAGGTTCGAGGAGGCCGCACCGGTTTTCGCCCGGGTGAATGAAATGACCAATGGCGAAGATTCAGCTGTCTTGATTGCCTATGCCGAATCACTGGCGTTGATCGATCGTGCATCGCTGACCGGCCTGGGTGCCGAGTTACTGAACAAGGCGTTGACGATCGATCCGCTCGATGCTCGCGGTCTTTGGTGGGGTGGCGTGTCGGCAATGGAAAGAGGTGACAACGAACTGGCTGCTCAACGCTGGCAGGAATTATTGAACCAAGACCCTCCGGAAGCGCTGGCCAATACCGTGCGGGAACAATTGACCCGGATCGGCATTCAGGCCGCTCCACCAGTTAAGGCGGTGGGTGACGGTATTTCGGTTCGTATCGATATCTCCGGAGAACTGGCCAAGCGAGTCAGCCCGGATATGATTTTGTACGTTTTTGCCCGTGACCCTGGCGCGGCGGGCCCGCCACTCGCCGTTGTAAGGCTTGCTGCAGGTGATGTTCCGCTAACCGTCGAACTCAGCCAAAGTAACGTCATGCTCGCCACTACAGTGTTAGCAGAACACGATGAATTACAACTGGTCGCCCGTATCTCCAGATCGGGGAACCCTGGTTCGCAACCTGGAGATTTTTTTGGCGAGGTCCTCTATCGCACCGGATCCGGTGAGGTTGATTTGGTGATAGGCGAGGTTGTACCCTGATGCAGCTATTATCAAACTGATGGAAACCCAGTGGGCCAGACAGGATGAACGACGTACACCTTAGTTTCAACAGCATGCCATCGATGATTGCTATTTACCCGAGGCTGTTGCTGGGCTCAAAACCTGCGCTGGTTCCAGATGGGACTGCCGTCCCGTATATCGAGGCACGTATGGATGTCGTCTCGACTCAGCCCGTCAAGATATCCGCTTACAACAAGGTTTGCGGTTTTTCCGACAGCGATTATTTAGCGATTACCTACCCACATGTGCTGGCTACGCCGCTGCACCTGGCAATACTTTCGCAGGAAGCGTTTCCTGCACGAGTCATGGGCCTCGTGCATATCGAAAACAAGATCACCCGTTATGGTCCGATTCCAAATCAGGAAATTCTCAGCATTCGCTGTTTCATCGAAGACCATACCGACACCAAGGCGGGCCAGGTTTTTGAAATGAATACCGTGGTCAGTACGCAGGACTCGGTGATTTGGGAAGCAGTCAGCACCTTTCTCGCGCGCCGCAGAGGCGTAAGAAAATCCAGCACGACCAGGAAGAAAATCGAAGACAAATTCGCCGATTTTGACAGGCAGGGCACGATCAGCAGCAGTTGGGAAGCACCGGCGGGCATCGGTCGACAATACGCGATGGCATCGGGCGATTTCAATCCGATTCATCTTAGCGAGCCATCGGCACGCGTGCTGGGATTTCCAGCGGCGATCGCCCACGGCATGTGGTCGCTCGCAAGATCACTGGCTGAAATAGGCGAAGAAACACTTGGGTCGAAGGTAAGCGTTTCCAATTCATTCAAGCTGCCGATCCTACTGCCCACCTCGGTCACTTTTCTGCAAACAGAAAATGAGCAGGGCACACGCTTCCTGCTGTGCGATCACGCGGGCCAGAAGACCCACCTGAGTGGTTTCTGCGAAAAAATATAAGCCAAACACCTGGTAACCGCGACAGGTCGTGAAAAATGCAGGCTGAGCCGAGCAATATGCGCAAGCTATTGTTTATAATGGAATTCCTATTTTGACCGATCGCCTCGACTGGAACTCTATTGCCAACCCGATTTTTCAGGCTGCAAAAAATACTAAACAGCAATGAACGATTGTTCTGGTTTCTGCATACGGCCGGCTGGCTGGCCTATGCTTTGGCGAATTTTCTCGGCGCGCTGGCCCTGGAGCGACCGGTTTCCTACAACCTGGTTATCCTGACTACTACCGCTGGTGGATTTCTGATTTCCCTGCCGTTGCGTTACTGGAATCGCTTTCTGTGGACCAGGCCGCCTGTGTGGCAACTAACTGGCGCTATCGGCATGGCCTACCTGCTTGCCCTGCCATGGACCTGGATGCGCAACGAATATCTCTGGTACATGTACAAGAAATGGTACGAACCGCAGTCGCTCGGTGATTATGTCAGCGGAGTGACTGGCTCCGCTTATGTGCTGCTTGGCTGGTGCGCGCTATATTTTGGCATCAAGTATTACCAGATGTTGCAACAACAAATAAGGCATTCGCTGGAATCGGCTGCCGCCGCACACGAAGCACAGCTAAAAATGTTGCGTTACCAACTCAACCCGCATTTCCTGTTCAACACACTAAATTCGATATCCACCCTGATACTTGAAGAACAGATCGAGGCGGCCAACAAGTCCGTTACTCGCCTGAGCGAGTTTTTGAGATACACACTGGATAACGACCCGATGAAAAAGGTCACTCTCGCGCAGGAAATTCACGCGCTGAATCTCTATTTGAGTATTGAAAAAGTTCGCTTTAACGAAAGACTACGACTCAATTACGACATAGCGAAGGAAACAGAAAAAGCGCTGATCCCGAGCCTTATTCTTCAACCGTTGATTGAAAACGCACTCAAGTATGCCATTGCAACCCGGGTCGATGGCGGATCAATTGGCGTCAGATCTCACCTCGAAGGCCAAACAGTGGTTATCATAGTCGAAGATGACGGCCCCGGTTTGGATATGAGCAAGACGAAGAATGACGGTGATCGCGATGGCGTTGGCCTAGCCAACATCAGGGCACGCCTGAAGCAGATTTATGGTACAGATCACTTTTTCGGCTTCCGCAACCGTGATTCGGGGGGGCTGGAAATCACTATTTGTGTACCCATGGAAGCGGATGTGACGGCAGGACAATGATATGAAAATCAGAACTCTACTGGTCGATGATGAAGACCTGGCTCGCCGAGGCCTTAAGATCAGACTGAAGGAAGCGACAGACATAGAAATCGTTGGCGAAGCAGGACATGGCGAGGAGGCCCTGAGACTGGTTGATGAACTCAAACCAGACTTGATATTTCTCGATATCCAGATGCCGGGAATGAACGGTTTCGATGTCCTGAAAACGCTTGCCGGCAAGCGTTTGCCAATGATTGTTTTTGTTACTGCTTATGATGAATACGCCGTACGCGCCTTTGAGGCTCACGCAATCGATTATCTGCTAAAACCCATCGACGAAAAACGCCTTGAGGAGGCCCTTTCTCACGTACGTAAGCAATGGGAGCAACGCGAAGCCGTTCAGCACCGTACGCGCCTGCTCGAAATTGTTGCAGAGATGTCCGGCGAAGACAGCGTCGACCTCGATGAAATCATGGAGAAGGGCAGCGAAGCGCTTGGCCAAAAATATCTGGCGAAACTGCCCATCAAAGACGGACGAACTACTGTTCGTGTAAACATCGAGGAAATCGACTGGATCGACGCGGCCGGTGACTACATGTGCGTGCACGTTAATGGTGTGACTCACATTCTGCGCGGTACCATGAAAAAACTCGAAGACGGTCTGGACCCGAAAATATTTCAGCGTGTGCACCGCTCTACGATCGTCAATATCAATCGGGTAACGGAGCTGCGTTCGCACATGAACGGCGAGTATTTTCTGTCGCTCGAAAACGGTGTCGAGTTGAAACTGTCCCGGCACTACAAGGAAAAAATCAAATATTTCGTCAACGGCTGAACTTCTTCTGTTCCGACGGCAAAGCAGAGCAAGCAACAATGGGGTGCCAGCCATATGGCTGACTGGCTCAACCGATTACTGAATTTCAAACGCGGCGAGTTGAAACTGGCTTTGTTGTCAGCTGCATTCTTTTTCTGCCTCCTTTGCGGCTACTTTTTTCTGCGCCCGGTCCGCGAAGCCATGGGGGTATCCCGAGGCATGGGCGAGCTGCGCTGGCTGTTCGTTGTGACCTCGATTTCGGCTCTGGTATTCGTGGTCGCTTTTGGCGGTGTGGTCAGCCGTCTGAACAGACGGCGGTTTATTCCCATCGCCTATTTTTTTGTCATTGTCTGCCTGCTGGTTTTTGCCAGCTTGCTGGCATTCGATGGCGCAACCGGTGGCGGACTGATCGGTTCCGATGCCCAAACCAGCACCTCAAGATTCGTAGGCTATACCTTTTATGTCTGGCTTAGCGTCATCAATCTTTTTGCGACCAGCATATTCTGGGCCTTCATGGTCGACATATTTGATGTCGATCAGGGTAAACGCCTGTTTCCCTTCATTGGCATAGGCGGCACCCTCGGTGGCCTGGTCGGTGGATACGCAACCAGGCAGATTGCTGGTATCACGGACTCAGTCTATTTGCCCGCCGGGTTGATGCTGACGGGTGCCACCTTGTTTGCAGCGGCCATTCTTGTCATGTTGATTCTGGATCGGGTAGCGATTCGGTCCACCCATTCGAAACTGAACGTTTCTGCCGGCAAGGATCAAACAAAGCCAATCACGCACGCAAAGGTCGGTGGTAACGCGATAGACGGACTGGTTGCCGTTTTCAGATCACGCTATCTACTGGGAATCGGCGGTTACATCATCATGATGGCGATTTCCAACACCATGATTTATTTCACCCAGGCCAACCTGATACTGAATGAATCGGATAATTTTAGTGAGTTTATTGCGAATTTTGCCTTGTTCGATGTGCTGGCACAGTCTGCGACCTTGCTCACCCAGATGTTTGTCACGACTCACCTGATTCGCAAACTCGGTGTTGGCGTCACTCTCGCTGTACTCCCGTTGGTGACTACCGCCGGATTTGCTGTACTGGCGCTGTGGCCGACGCTCGGTGTCATGGCGATATTCCAGGCCCTGCATCGGGCAACCCGGTATGCGATTTCCCGCCCGGCGCGTGAGACCCTGTTCAGCGTGGTCCCGGAATCCGAAAAATACAAAGCCAAACCCATCATCGATGTGTTCCTTTACCGTGGTGGCGATGTGGCCGGCGCCGGAATCGATGGTCTTTTCAGAGCGCTGGGGTTGAGCCTGTCATGGCTGGCCGCCGCAACTGTACCCATTGCCGGCGCCTGGGGCGTTCTGTCTTTTGCGCTGGGTCGAACTCAGGGACGCAAAGCCGGTCTGTTGGAGAGGGATAAAACCGATTCGGACGAAGAGGGGAGAGCCAATGCCAGTTAGCCGCAGGGAATTTCTCGCCGGCACTGTTGCGGCCGGCCTGCTCAAAGCAAGCGGTGTTGCGCTAGCGGATGACCGGCCTATGTTGCGGCGGAAAATTCCTGGTAGCGGGGAAGAATTGCCGCTTATTGGATTAGGGACCTCGCGAGTGTTTAACGTGGACGATTCACCCGAGCAACGGGCCCCACTCAAGGCTGTGATTAATGAGCTGCTCGAAGGCGGCGGCATTGTCATCGATACCGCGCCATCGTATGGGCTGGCAGAGAGCGTAGTCGGTGATCTGGTGGCGGATCTTGGGCAACCCAGAAAGATTTTTCTCGCCACCAAGGTCGCAGCCAATGGCAAAGAAACTGGCACGCGTCAGATACAAAACTCATTCAAGGATCTCAGGACAGGCGTTGTTGATCTTTACCAGGTCCACAACCTGCGTGACACTGTGCGCCAACTCGGACTGTTAAGGGAGTTGCGAGCAGAGGGGAAAATCCGCTACATCGGCGTCACTCACTACGTCGATAGTCAGCACGACGAACTGGTGACCTGGGTCAGGCAGGAGAAGATGGATTTCCTGCAATTCAATTACTCCATCGCGGGGCGTGCTGCGGAACAAACACTGCTGCCATTGTGCGCGGACCTGGGTGTGGCAACGATGATCAACCGCCCATTCGAGCGTGGTCGATTATTCAGGGGCGTAAAGGGGAAATCGTTGCCACCATGGGCCGTTGAATTTGACTGTCACAGTTGGGGCCAGTTCTTTTTGAAATATCTCGCAGCGCACCCGGCGGTCACCAACATCATTCCGGCGACCGCCAATCCACACCACATGCTCGATAATATCCAGGCAGGGAAGGGCGCGCTGCCCAATTCCCGGCAGCTGGCGAAAATGATTGAGTTTGTTGACAACCTTTAAGGCGGGTCGTCAAAAAACAGGCCCTAAAACCGCCTGGATGGAATGCAGGTTAATCGTCTGCCTTCGGACTGTGTTGGCGGTGCTTTTTGCCTTTGTCATGGTGCCTGCCTGGGGCCGCCGCACGCTCTTCATCGGACATCGACTCCCATCGTGCACGGTGTTTCTCTCTCATTTCGCTCCGTCTCGCGCGGGCCGCCTCGCGTTCTTCCTCGGACATGCCTTCCCATCTCGCTTTCCGCTCCGCACGGTGTTTCTCTTTCATCTGACTACGTTTCGCCCGTGCCGCTTTACGTTCTTCATCTGACATGCTTTCCCATCTCGCTTTCCGCTCCGCACGGTGTTTCTCTCTCATCTGACTACGTTTCGCCCGTGCCGCCTTACGTTCTTCATCGGACATGCTTTCCCATTTGGCGCGCCGTTCTGTGCGGAAAGCTTCTCTTTCTTCCGGTGACATGTCTTGCATACGCTCATGCATCTGGGCACGACTTTGCATTTGGTCTTCCATAGCGCCTTCGTCGGCGTCCTGCGCTACTGCAAAACCGGCGGTGAGGGTAAGGGCAATAGTGGATAACAACGCAAGCAGTTTGTTTCTCATTTCACGCTCCTGATGGTTATTCGAAGGATACCAGGAAGAACCGCGGCAGGGCCCAATTCTTCCCGTTGACCCTTTAAACGTCCCACTGTGCGGTTGGTTGACACAGGCACGGCTTTGA
>JAPUHG010000189.1 GCA_027297845.1 Gammaproteobacteria bacterium
CACCAGAGTCGGGTTTTCAATAATGGCCTGCAGATCTTCACCGCAGTCAGGATTGAGTTCGGTTAGATTCACGGCATCCTCACCGAGGACAAGAAAGACGGCGTTGCGGTTGGCGGATTGCCCAACAATATATTTCATTTATTCACTCGTGCTAAAGATTCAGGTTATTTTACCGAAATTTTATTTTTCTTTTATATAAATCGCATTGGTAAACTTGCGTTTATTACACATGCTCCATCTGGCTGCCCTTGCGGTATTCTGTGCGAAGTTGCGGGGGACACTCCAGTATTGCGGGGTGTCCTTTAGCACTCGTGCAGTACATACCTTCCTGGTGAAATCAACGCGGATTCTTTACAAATGGCTAAATAGGCGCAGTCATCGACGCTCGTTCAACTGGGAGCAGTTTACCTTGTTCATCAAGGTTAATCCGCTACCGTGGGTGAGGGTTTGTCATGCACTGTATTATCCCCACCATATGGCAACGTGAACCACTGTGTCTTGAGGCTATTTCCCGAATTGGGCACGATGGGTTCTAAACGGGGGGAGTTGAGGTGACCCGCTCCTCTACCAGTAGTACCTGCCCGGGGTTACCATGGTCATGGCGCGGATAGGTATAAAAAGAATAGATCGCTTGCCTATAGTCACGCCCGCGGTAGTTTTAAGCACGCAGCCTGTTTATACTTTGCGCTCCCTGAATCGAGGTCCAGATGTCTGTCCTTTTTCAACTAGCCAAGCTGATGATACGATTTAGCCCGCATTGCGCGACCGATAAAGCCAGTTTTCAATTGGGGCTGGGCACTACATGGCTGACAACAATGAAGGTGACGGCCAGGTCATCGCTCGCCAGGCGCGCGCCGAAATGGTCGTAGACCTGTCGAATATCTCGAGCCTGGTCACACTAAAGTTGAGCTGATGCATGGCAGTTCAAATTATGCTGGGGCCACAATCTCCGCACGCCAACTTGAAACACGCAATCGACTCGCTATCGGTCAAAGGTCCTATCGTCTCAATCACGGCTGGCTGGCGTGATTCTGAAGCGGAGACGGAGGAACTGCAGAGCTCGGTTGGGAGCCCGGTCGAAGACCTGAATCTGTACCAACTGGCCGAGGAAATTTTTTCGCGGGAACCGCAACTCCATGCCCTGCAACGCGAGCGGCAGGACAAGTTGCTGGAACTGCAAAGGCTATATCGAATTCGCCTTACTCCTGCCATGGCGGCGGCGCGCAAGCTTATGCGCGAGAAAGGAGAGTCAGATCTTTTGCGACTGGAACAACGCGCTGCGATTTCCCAGGTGCGTGCACTGGATCGGCATCATCTCCAGCGGATCGCGGCAATCCATCAGGATTTTGACAGACGCAGGGCGACTTTGCTCATACCCGGTGCTGACAATTTACGTCAAACCCTGCAGCAAAAGATGGCGGATTCTGACCTGGTGTTGATCGCGGGCGGTCACGTGGCCGTATTGATCAACCGCATTCGCCTGTTTCGATTGGGTGATGTGCTGTTGCAAAAAACCATAATAGCCTGGTCTGCCGGCGCCATGGTGCTGGGTGAGCGCATCGTGTTGTTCCACGATGATGCTCCGCAGGGAAAACGTGACGCCGAAGTGCTGGATGCCGGCCTCGGTATTGTCAAGAATATAATCCCGCTACCGCAGGCTGAGTCGCGTCTCGACTGGTCCAACCGCAACCGCATGGCCTTGTTCAGCCGACGTTTCGCCCCGGCAAAATGTTGCACGCTGGACAGCGGCTCGATGATCCGCTTGGAGAACGATCGAATGACTGCCGCAAATCAATCCTCAATGATAATGCGAACTGGAAGGAAAAAAGCGGTGACAGTGCGATGAACCCGGCCGTTGAATCTCTCTACCGAGAGGGTAGCCCCAACCCCGAGGCGGTAGATAACTTTGTGCAACAAAATCAGTTTCCCCTGGTCGAACCAGGCCGGGTTACCTTCGTCTACCGTGGAAAGGCGGATGAAGTACATTTGCGAAGCTGGATTGCAGGGCTGAACACCGCTCAACCACTGGAGCCTCTGCAGGGCAGTGATCTGTGGGCGCTGACCATGGAGCTGCCTGAGAAGTCGCGCTTTGAGTACAAATTCGAAGTGGTGACAAACGGCGCTAGAAAGCTTGTGCTGGATGATTTGAACGGGGTGTTTGCGCATGACCCTTTTGGAGCCAACTCCGTGTGTCAGGGCTATGGCTACGAACGGCCAGGCTGGAGCCAGCACGACCCCGCAGCCCGCAGCGGCACGCTGACCACGTTGAAAATTGCCGGTGATGCATTTATGGAAACCCGCGATGTGGAAATCTATCTGCCCGCGGGATTTCGACGAAGCCGTACCTATCCGCTGCTGGTGGTGCATGACGGACTGGACTACCTGCGCTATGCCGACCTCAAATATGTACTCGACAACCTGATTCATCGGCTCGAGATTCCAGCCATGATCGTGGCCCTGACCCAGCCCTCTGACCGACTCGTCGAGTATACCTGTGACCAGCGGCATGCCCGATTTCTGAGCGAGGAACTGCTGCCCGCAATAGCGGCGAAGTTTCCACTGCTCGACGACAGCAATGCTCGTGGGTTGGTGGGCGCCAGCCTGGGGGGTGTTGCCGCCCTGCACGCAGCCAGCTGCTATCCGCGAAACTTTGGTCAGTTGCTATTGCAATCCGGTTCGTTTGCTTTCAGCGACCTTGGCCGCCACAAAAAAGAACCGGTGTTTGATCCCGTGGTGCGTTTTGTCAATGAATACCGCAACCATCCGTTCGTGCTCGCCGATAAAATTTATTTGAGCTGTGGCATCTACGAATCGCTGATTTACGAAAACCGCTCGCTGGTGCCGCTACTGCAGGGCCAGGGGATGCAAATCTTTTTCGAGGAAGCTCGCGATGCCCACAATTGGGAAAATTGGCGGGATCGTCTGCGCCAGGGTCTAAGCTGGCTATTTCCGGGGCCTCTGTGGATGGTGTATGAGTAACTAATTTGTTCGATTTTGGCCGTAGATTTGGCTCACATCCGCGTAAGGAAGTATCATCGTCGCTTGGTTAATCTTTCAAGGAAGCATCTATGGCAAATATTACGCGCAGAATTGGTCTCTCCCTCGGTGCCGACATCTGCTGGCCCATTTGCTACGAAGCCCTGCTAAAGCGGCTGGATTTAAAACTTTCCATTGGCGACGATACCATCAGTTTTGAAGTTGACCGGGTATATATAGAACCTTTCGATTTGCGCCAGGAGTGCCAGTACGATGTCGTGATCGACCGCCTGACGCACTGGTTCCATACTTCCCGTGAATGGATTAAGAAAGCCATCCTGGTTAACAACCTGTATGTCTACAACAATCCCTGGTCGATACAGTCGATGGAGAAGCAGACCTCTTATGCCGCGATGATGCGGCTGGGATTCCAGGTACCGGAAACCTGGATGATTCCTCCCAAGGAGTACGAAGCGTCAACCGATCTCCAGCCGACCCTGGACAAGTATGCAAAATTATTCGATTTGGGATCCATAGGCGATCAGATCGGCTACCCGCTCTACATGAAGCCCTATGATGGTGGCGCCTGGGTCGGTGTTACCGAGATAAAAAATCGCCAGCAACTGCATGATGCCTACAACAAAAGCGGTACCCGGGTGATGAACTTGCAAAAAGGCGTCGTGCCGAACGATGCCTTCGTGCGTTGCGTCGGCCTGGGTCCTCAATTCCGTTTCGTCAATTATGATCCAGAGGCGCCACTGCATGACCGATATCGTATGGATTACGATTTCCTGCCTGCTGACCAGGCACAGCGGCTCGCCGACACGACCCTGGTGATCAACGCATTTTTTGGCTGGGATTTTAATTCCTGTGAGGGCATGCGTCAGAATGGTGACTGGCATTTGATCGATTTCGCCAATGCCTGCCCCGATTCGCAAGTCACCGCACTGCACTATCACTTTCCCTGGTTGATCAAAGCCAATCTGCGCTGGTCCATCTTCTGCGCCGCCACCAATCGGGTAATGAAAACCGATCTCGGCTGGCACCAGTATTTTGCCATCGCCGACCAGGACATTCCTTTCGAGGAAAAGCTGACCGCTTATGTCAAGCTGGCCAGAAGCCATTTTGATGTGGATGCCTTCGAGCGCTTCTGTGCAACCCATTTATCCCCGCTTGATGAAGTTGCCAACGAATTTTTTGCCAGCGAGATCGTTCGTGATGCGATCCAGCAAAAAGTTAAATCCCTGTTCCCGGCCCACGAAATCGAAACCTTTACCGAATTATTCTGGAATCGGGTGCAGGAATGGCGTCGGATAGAAGGATCCGGCTCGTGAAGGATACATTTCGTTGGCACTCGCCCCATGTCGAACAGGAAATTCAACTGGTTCGCTGGGGCCATATGGGCAGGCCGGTCATGCTTTTCCCGACCGCGGGAGGCGATGCCGAGGAAGTCGAGCGCTTTCACCTGATCGGTGTGTTGATGCCGCTCATCGAGGCCGGCCGCATCAAGGTGTACTCAACGGATTCAATCGCCGGCCAGGCATGGATTTCGAAGAAGCATTCGGCCGAATTCTGTTCCCATCTGCAAAACATGTTCGACGCCTTGATTTACCAGGAAATTGTCCCGGCCATTCGTAAGGATTGTGAGGCACCGGACATCGAGATCATCGCCGCTGGCGCCTCCATTGGCGCGTTCAATGCGGTGGCCTGTATCTGTCGTCATCCGGATGTCTTCGACATGGCCATCGCCATGAGTGGAACCTACGACCTTTCTAAAAGTCTCGACGGTCATTTCATTCAGGATTTCTATTATTGCTCACCATTGCATTTTCTGCCTGGTCTGGAAGGGCCGTTGCTGGACAAGCTGCGAGAACGCCTGATCCTGATGCCTTCCGGCGAGGGCGATTACGAAGACATCGGCGAATCCTGGCGCATGGCGAAAATACTGGGTGATAAAGGCATCCCCAACCGTGTCGATTCCTGGGGTGCCGAGTACCGGCACGACTGGGTAACCTGGCGCGAAATGCTGCCCAAATACCTGGACGAGCACAGCTAATACTCATTTCTCAACAACTTTCGTAGCGAGACGTCGGATCCGAATGCCACATCGCGCTGTACATCCCTGTGCATAGCGCAACGAATGCGAGCGAGAAATGTGGCTTAGAACTGCCCTTTATTCAGCGTAAAGATGAAGCTCCGCTCCGACCCTGTCGGCCATGGTCAGGGTGGTGGCGAGATCGGGGTGACGCAGCATGATGAAACCGTCGGAAACCAGGGTCTTGCGCCAGTCCCGGCGGCGTGTACCTACCGGCAACAGGCTATTCCACACGACGTGCTGGCCGATCTCCTGCTGCAGCTTGTCAGCGCCCTGAATAGAAGTGATACAACCCACACCGCGGGCGCGCTTGTAAATAGTAGCGACGTTGTAGCGGGGTTTGATGTTGTCGCTGATATG
>JAPUHG010000019.1 GCA_027297845.1 Gammaproteobacteria bacterium
GACGCAGCAGCTTGTTCATTATCCAGGCGAACCCCGAGAAAGCCTTGCGGATCATTCGTACCAGCCACCCGATAATACGGGTCAGCAAAGCCGGCGGCCGGTCATCGGTTGAGTCGGCGAAGCGATCTTCCGCACCCAGTGCCGCCAGCATCGGAATCAGGGTCAGGGCAACAATCAAGGAAAACACAAGAGCGAAAGTCACCGTCAACGCCTGGTCCTTGAAAAGTTGGCCGGCAATACCGGTCACAAAGACCATCGGGAAGAAAACAGCGATCGTGGTCAGTGTAGAAGCGATCACCGCAGTAGCGACTTCGCTGGCGCCTTCACGTGATGCCTCCAGCATGGAGAGTCCCGATTCCTTTTTTCTGACGATATTTTCCAGTACGACAATCGAGTTATCGACCAGCATACCGATCGCCAGCGCAATGCCACCCAACGACATGATATTCAGCGATATGTTGCTGCTATACATCATCAGAAACGTGCCAATGACCGAAACCGGAATCGCCGCGCCGATGATGAAAGTCGCGCGGGCATCGCGAAGGAAAAAATACAACACCAGGATAGCCAGCAGGCCACCCAGAAGTGCGGCCGAGCGAACCTGGGAAATCGCGTCAGCAATAAATTTGGACTGATCGTAAATCGTGATCAGTTTCATGTTGGCTGGGAGGTTTTTCTCCGTGTTCGCCAGTCGTTGCTTTATTCGATTAGCCACCTGGACAGTATTTGCATCACCTTCCTTGTAAATGCTCAGTTCCACTGATTCCTGTCCATTGACCCTGGTTATCGCCTCTCGTTCCTTGAATCCGCGGGTGATTTCTGCAACGTCGCGCATATAAATAACGCGGCCATCAACATTGGCGACGATAGAGTTGGCAATTTCGTCGACATTCTGAAATTCGTTGATCGTACGAACGAGGAATCTCTGCGAGCCCTGTTCAAGCCTGCCACCGGACAGGTTGACGTTTTCCTGGCGAATTCTTTCGGTGACGGTTTCGATGGAGATACCGAGCTGAGCGAGTCGAACCTGATCGACCAGGATCTGAATTTCGTCCTCGAGGCCCCCACTTGTTTTGACCGCCGCCGTGCCGTCGCTGGCCTCAAGGTCTGTTTTTAGCTGGTCTTCCGCGTATCGGCGCAGGGCCTTCAGGCGCCCTTCGTCATTTTCGAATTTAATCTTGGCATCCGGATCCTCGATCAGTGCGAGACGCATGACGGGCTCACTGGATGGATCGAACCGCAGCAGCATCGAACGACTGGCTTCAAGCGGTAACTGGAGGATGTCGAGTTTCTCTCTTACGTCAACGCCGGCGATATCCATATCGGTACCCCAGGCAAACTCAAGCACGACGTCCGATTGGCCCGTGCGCGACACAGAGCGTACCTGGCGGACGTTCCTGATCACGCCAACGGCTTCCTCTACCGGCTTGGTGACGAGGCTTTCGATCTCGATCGGGGCCGCGCCAGTCAACTCAGTACGCACCGTGATGGTTGGATACGACAGGTCGGGCAGTAGATTGACCTTGAGCCTGGAAAGAGAAACCATTCCAAACATAATGACCGCCACAGTGAACATCATTATGGTCACTCGACGTTTGGTGGCAATTTCAATAAGTCGCATGAGTTCCTTCCGTTTTAGTGACGGCTTGCAATTGCGCTGAGTGGTTGTTTGTCAGCCGGTGGCAGGGCTGACTATCGAAATCTTGGTGCCATCCTTCAAACCGGACTGGCCGACAACGACGATGTCTTCGTCGCCAGTCAAGCCCTCCAGAATTTCGATATTGTCATCGCTGGTATATCCCGTAGTGATTTGACGACGATGTGCGACTCCATCCTCAACAACATAAACAACCGTGTCCAGGTCGCCGATTATGATTGCGGAGCGGGGTACGAGCATCGCCTGTTCGCGTTTGTCATAAACGATGTTAAAGCGGCCAAACATGCCGGGTTTCAGTTTGCCGTCGCTGGCCGCGACTTCAACGGTCACTTTGAAGGTGCCGGTTTCGGGCGAGACCGTCGGGCTTATCCTGGCTACAACGCCGGAAAATGATTCGTCCGGCATGGCATCGACCGATATCATCGTGGGTTGCCCCGATTTTAGTTTGCGAAATTCGCGTTCGGGTACATGCAGATACCCCACCAGGGGATCCATATCGATAACGTGAAATACCGGCTCGTCGGCGCTGATCGTGTTGCCAAGTTTGACGTAGCGATCCGCGACAATGCCGTCTATGGGCGCCTTTATCTCTGTGTAACTGAGTTCCAGCCGGGTCATGTTATAAGCGGCCCGGAGCGAATCCATTTCGTACCGGATATTTTCGAATGCGTCCGCGCTGATCAGACCGCGATCGCGCAGGTCTGTGTTTCTCTTGTGTTCTTGTTCGAGTTTTGAAAGGTTGGCTTGCGCCTGCCGGGTTTCCAGGCGCAGTCGATCACCATCGAGACGTGCCAGCACCTGACCGGCCGTAACGATATCGCCTTCCTCAACCAGCAATTCCACGATTTCACCACCGACCTTGGCGACCACTTCCGCTTCGCCATCGGCCTCGAGGGCTGCTGTTGCCGAGTAGACGGCGAATATATCTCCGTGGGTCGCGTTACCGATTTCCACCGGAATGGCGGCAGCCTCTTCATCTTCTTCGGCGGCTTTATCGTCATCGTCCCTGGCCTGCATTTCGCATGCACCAAGGACGATCAGTGGTAGTACGAAAAGCACGCGTCGATACAGTTGCCAAATATGCATCGAGCCGGACTCCCTTTTTTAATTCTAATGAAGCGCTTTAGCCAGCGTATTCTGTTACCGGAGTTCCGTCGCGCAGACCACCCTGACCAATTACAACGACGGTGTCGGAATCATCGATCCCCTCAAGAATCTCGACCATGTCGTGGTCGGTGATGCCTGTTTCAATAATTCTACGCCTTGCTACCCCATCTTCGATAACAAAAAGGCTTTTTTCGATGTCCTCGTCAAGAATAGCATCGGCCGGGACCATGACCGCATTGTTATGCACATCATAGACCACTGCGACCCGCGCAAACATACCCGGGCGAAGATCACCGCTTTGATCAAGAATTCTGAGCGTTACCCGGAAAGTACCGGTTTTCCGGTCGATGCTCGGGCTGATGCGCTCAACAATGGCATCGAACATTTCTCCAGGCAGGGCATCCGCCTTGATATCGGCGGTCTGACCCACCCCAAATCTGCTCATGTTCTGCTGGGGTACGTGCAGTTCCAGTATTAACTGGCTTGTGTCGGTAACGATAAACAGCTGCTGATTCACCTGCAGGTGATTGCCCGTCTTGACCAGGCGCTCCGCGACTACGCCGTCGATAGGCGCTTTGACCTCGGTGTAGCTATAATTCAGACGTGCGATTTCATACGCGGCTTTCAATGCGGCGGCTTCGTATTTAAGGTTTTCGAAGGTCCCCGGGGCAACCAGATCAAGCTCCAGCAGGTTCTGGTTGCGGTCATATTCTTTCTTGGCACGTCTGTACTCGGCGCCAGCCCTTTCCATTGCCAGCTTCAGACGCTCTCCATCCAGACGCGCGACGACCTGACCGGCCTTAACCATATCGCCTTCTTCGATCAGGATTTCGACCAGGTCTCCCTCGACCTTGGCAACGACAGGCGCTTCAAAATCAGCTTCCAGTACGCTGGTTCCGGTGTGACGGGCAAAAATATCGCCCCTGTTAGCGCGTTTTACGCCGACCGGGATTGATGCCTGGACGGTCGATTCCGCCGTCGCATCCGCGCTACTGGCCGCACTGGTGCCGCATCCGCTAAGGGCTGCGCTACCCGTTAGTACTACAAAAATCGAGATATGTTTCCAAAGATTCATGGTAAGCCTGCCGTTTGAAAGTGGTGAGTGACAATAGTTCACTCAATTAGTGTTGTAGTGAAGTATAACACTAGAGATGTAAATCGCAACAGCAGCAGGCGCTGATTTGCCGGTTATTACACCAGAAAATTGTAACTAACTGTTTTTATTGAGAAAAAAATGCAGGAGTTTTGAGGCCTTGCCTGTGACAAGGTCAAGGCCCAATACGGATCAGTTCAAAGATTGCTCGGATCCGCGCAAGCTGGCCGTGGTGTGACCATCCAGTTTTGCCATATCTGCAACAATTTGCGCAGCTTCCTGGAGTATATAGTCCTGACTTTCATGGTCTTCCAGGGCTTCGATCGATTCCAGGGCCTCTAATCCGTGCTCGGAGCGGCGTGTGTTTTCCCTTGCCAGGCGTTCTTCGCGTATTTTTTCCTGCTGCCGGCGCCGTACTTCGAGATTTAACGACACGGTGTCCTGGTTACGAATAGTCGCAAAAGCGGCATATTCGTCGATCAGGAAGTTTAAATCCGGATCAATTTCTGCCCGCCGCGCGTGACTTAGCGTAATCAACTCAATGGCTTCGCCAAGCTTGATATCCACGGTGTAGCCAGTCGAATCAATCTTGTCCCAGGGCAGGGCGCTGTCCCGGGTGCTTTCGCCAACCACTGTTGCGTCGACCAGGGACGGCATTTCTATATCCGGTTGCACACCGCGGTGTTGAGTACTTTCCCCGCTGACCCGGTAAAACTTGCCGATGGTCAGTGTCAACTGCCCGCAACCCGGGTCGGAGGTGCGCGGAGCATATCTGTCAAGCGAGTAGAGATTCTGGACTGAACCCTTGCCAAAAGTCCGCTGTCCGAGGATCACTCCTCGCTCATAATCCTGAATAGCGGCGGCGAATATCTCGGACGCCGATGCGCTGAATCGATTGACCAGAACCGCCAGAGGTCCGTTGAATACTTCCTTGGGGTTTGGGTCGTCGAGGATCTCAATTCGCCCGTTGGTTTGCCTGACCTGCACAACCGGCCCGTCTTCGATGAACAACCCGCTCAGTTCCTGTGCCTCGGTAAGGTGACCACCACCGTTGCTCCGCAGGTCCATAAGGAGACCGTCGATGCCTTCTTTTTCCAGTTCCTGCAACAGGCGGCGAACATCTCTGGTCGTACTCGTGTAGTTTTCGTTACCCGACATCCTGGCTTCAAAATCCTGATAAAAACTCGGTACGGTAATTACGCCTATCCGCAGATCGTCACCGCTCCCACGCGGTACAGTAATTATTTCCTTTTGTGCGGCCTGGGCTTCGAGCTTTATCTTGTCTCTGACCAGGCGCAGTACTTTTTCCTCGGAACCAGGCAAAGCGCCAGCCGCCAGGATCTGCAAACGGACGACGGTTCCGCCTGGGCCCCTGATTAGCTCGACGACATCATCCAGACGCCAGCCGACCACATCGACCAGTTCGCCGTCATCGTCCTGTCCAACAGCAGTGATTCGGTCATTGGGTGACAGGCTGCCATCGATCGCAGCGGGGCCCCCGGGAAGTATGTTCAAAACCATCACGAAGTCATCGTCGATCTGCAGTGATGCCCCTATGCCTTCATAGGAAAGGCTCATCTGAATCCGGTATTCCTCAGAGGTACGCGGGAGCAGATAACTGGAGTGGGGGTCGAGTGTCTGGGTGTAGGCGTTCATGAAAGATTCAAAAACGTCGTCACTTTCGAGTTGGGCCATATTTTTCCGCGCCCTGGCATATCTTTTTTCTAGAATTTCACGGCTTTCCGCCCAATCTTTGCCGGTTAGAAACAGACGCAAGGCGTCGTTCTTTACCCGTTTCCGCCACAGATCGTTCATTTCTTCCGTTGTTTCAATCCAGGCGCTTGCCGAGCGATCAAACTGATATTGCTCGTCAATCGAGAAATCAGGCTGTGTGTTGATTAATTCCTGGCTATAGACCAGCCGGTTCTCATTGCGTCGTCTGAAAACCGAGAAAATCTCAAAAACCGGGTCCAGGTTACCGCTGCTGACAGCGTCGTCCAGCAGCGTTCTATACTGTTCAAATTCCTGTATATCGCTGGCGTAGAAAAACATCCTGTTGCCATCCAGAGTCTCCAGGAAACGATCAAAAACCTTGGATGACAGTGCATCGTTCACCCGTGGCTCGCTGTAATGATTGCGTTCCACAAATTTGGTAACCAGGCGGCTGACTGCACTGTGGCGGTCACTGTAGCTAAGCTCCGCCGTGGATTGTCCCTCTATACCCGGGACTCCACGTGCATCATTACCAACGAGTGCGACCAGTATCAGCGATGAAAACGCCAGGGTAAGTGCAAATTTCTTAAAAACGGCCATACCTGTTTGATCCTTCCATTAAAACGTCAAAGAGTCGCAATTTACGGTGGCAGTCGCCTAAACTATGGTCTGCGCCGTCTGCAATCAAGCATCTGGTTATCGTTTTCGACAACTCCGGGGGGCAAAATGCTGCCATTAACCATAATCAGCGGTATTTTGCTTGGTTCAAGCGTCGCCATAACCGCCAGTTTGAGTGTGGTCGCCTTCCTCTTTTTCCTCATGGCAGACGAACATCCTCGGCTGCAGTCTGAATTTGTGCCCCTGCTCAAAAGCGCCGGCTTGTTCCTGCTTTTGACAATCTGTTGCGCGCTCGGTTTCCTTGGATTGGTCAAAAAAACCACTTGGCGGTGGTGGGGCCAGGCGGCAATGTGGGTCATGCTGATCGCTATTGGTCTGTATTACTCGCCCGATCAATAACCAAATGATTTCACAGCTTATCGCTTCTTGCGGCGTTTGCTCACTCCATCTGACGACTGGCACGATACCAGGGTCGGTCAAAAAACTGCGGTTAGAGCAGAGAGAATGGCGAACGACTGCCTTTACGCCGACCTGATCGATCCCGCCGCCGGCGTCGGCGCATACGTTGCTGGAGAGCTACTCTTCTTTGTTTGATCCATTCTTCACGGGATACATGATCCGCCTTGCCCATCTTTCTTCGACGAGCTTCTTCAGTGTTGCGAAACGTGCAGAAATCCTGGTAAGCCTCGATCTCGTGACGGAGTTCGCGCACGACGAGTTCGACCATAATTGCGTCATCCAGGAACCCGAGTCCCGGAATATGATCTGGAATCAGGTCCTCGGGCTCACTGAAATAGGCTAGTGCGTTCAGAATCCTGTTAATTTCCTTGGGCGGCAGGTTCCATTCTTTGTCCTGGATCATCTGCAACATGATTTCCAGTTTCATCAGTCGCTCGCTGATGAAATCCGGCGCCTTTACTAAGCGGACCTCATCCAGCAACGCGTTGGCGGACGCGATGATTTCCTCTGTACTGAGGTTTTTTGCCGCGGAACGGGCCTCACGCATGATGGTTTGGAAATGCTCCAGATCAGAAGGACCCAGCTCAAAAGTGATTCTTAGCGACATTTAAGTCTCTCCCCAAGGCGTGTGTTTACAGGCTTGTTGTTATTGGCAGAAGCGTACTTGGCTAGGCGCGGGTGGTCAATCACTCGGCAACTGCTCGCGCTTCCCAAAAGCAGCCGGTTTTCATATCAAGCCGAATGGAAAAACATCGTTCAGGAGCTTGGAACTAGCCTGGCCAAAAATTGCCAAAACAGCTACCGGCGCGCTATTTAGACTTGTAGTTTTCGGGTGATTGGTTCCAAATAGGATGTCTGATCTGCGGGGACCGGGCTTTGGCAAAATGTGAGAATGAAACCTTGGAGGGGCAACAGTTGTTAATCAGGGATCATAAACATCGTTTTTTTGCAGCCGGATTTGTCCATCGGCTCGTTGTGGGGTGGGTGCTGGTAACGGCCGTCATGGTGCTTGCCATCGTTTTTGGGATTACCCGGATCACTGCAGAAAAACATGCTGCGACTATGGCCGCCGTTGATGATGGTACTGACCTGGTATTGCGAATTCGCGGTCTACCCTATGCGGAGACAACAAACCGTTTTAGCAACGGGGTCGCTATTTCTGAAGCGCAATTGTTGATTAGAACTCGCCTGGTGACCGGTGATGATGGTGTTTCCCGGTTGATCATTGACGCGAGGCTGGTTTCCGCTGACGGCCAAAGTATCTGGTCGAAAACATCGAGTAGCGAGAATACGGGTGTTGAATCTGTGCAGGAGGAAATTGGTCGTACCCTGACAGAAGCGATGCAGCATGTGGGCGTAAATGGCGACAGGATTTCTATCTGAGGCTGATTGCTGTGCATAAGGTTTTTTTGAAATTACTGCTTTGTTGTTCGATTTTGTCCGCTTGCGCGACACTAGATGGGCAATCAGGGCGCCGGACGGTCGACATGACCCATGTGAATGCAATCAATCAACAGGCTGTATTTCGCAACACCGACATCATCTGGGTTAACCCGCCGACAAAAATAGAGGGCCAGACAAAAACTACAATTAGATCTACGTTAACGATAAATGACGGTGAAGACGTTCCCGCAACTGAACCCGCAGAAGAAAAAGATCCGCAACAGCGGTAAGCCAGTACCAACATACGCGCCCTTGGCAGCAGTCGACGCCATGATGGTTTATGATCCCCGCCAGGTTTTCACAGAGAGATCTGACATGTCCCTAGCGTCCCGTTGGCCATTGTTGATTTGCGTATTGCTGGCTTCATGTGAGTCCGCAACCCCCCCGGATGAAAATACCGCCAGATTCTCAGCCAGCCGCGTTTCGACGGATGTGCAGCGGCTGGCATCTGATGAGTTTCAGGGCCGGGCGCCTGGAACCGAGGGCGAAAAGCGGGTCCTGGAATTTCTGGTCAGGCAGTTTGAGAGCGCCGGTCTGAAACCGGCCAATCAGGACAGCTATCTGCAGGCTGTTCCGTTGGTGAGTCTAACCGCGGAACCGGGCATGACCCTGAGCATCGATGGCCTTGAATTCTCCGCTCGCTATGTCGCGGGTAAAGACACCATGTTGTGGACCAAGCAGGTGAAGACCGAAGTATCGCTGCAGGCCAGCGAGCTGGTATTTGTCGGTTACGGGATTGTCGCCCCTGAATATGGGTGGAACGACTACGCCGAATCCGATGTTCAAGGGAAAACGGTTGTCATCCTGGTCAATGATCCGGGATTCGCGACCGCCGACCCGGAACTCTTCCGTGGCAATACCATGACCTATTACGGTCGCTGGACCTACAAGTTCGAAGAAGCGGCCCGGCAGGGTGCGGCTGGCGCTTTGGTCATCCATGAAAAAGAAGCGGCCGGCTATGGTTGGGAGGTCGTTGCAAACAGTTGGTCAGGAGAACAATTCGACCTGGAACGGGCGGACGGCAACCAGGACAGGGTTGCGGTCGAAGGCTGGCTAAGCGGGAACGCCGCGGCAGAGATTCTCGCCGTTGCGGGGCTCGATCTGGAATCCGCGCGTCGAAGGGCTCTGGCGAGGGATTTTCAGGCGATCGATTTAGGTCTTAGTGCATCCACGCGGCTGAGCAACGAAATAAAAACTCTGGACTCCAACAATGTTGCAGGGCTGGTCCAGGGAAGCAGCAGGCCGGATGAAGTGATTATCTTTATGGCGCATTGGGATCACCTGGGATTGAAGCCAGAACTTGCGGAGGATCAGATATTCAATGGTGCGGTGGACAACGCGACCGGAACGGCCGCGATAATCGAGCTTGGACGAGCATTTGCGGCGCTGGACCCGCCCCCGGAAAGATCGATATTGTTCCTGGCGGTTACCGGTGAAGAGTCCGGCCTGCTCGGTTCCGCCTGGTATGCGGAACACCCGTTGTTCCCGCTCAGGCAGACGGTCGCGGCGTTGAATTTCGATAGCCTGATCATTGATGGCGCGACGAAGGACATAACAGTTTTTGGTCTCGGGAGTTCGGAACTCGAGGAATATCTCGAACGAGCGGCGACCAGGCAGGGCAGGGTGCCGGTTAACGAGCCGACACCGGAAAAAGGATATTTTTTCCGTTCGGATCACTTCAGCCTGGCCAAGGCCGGGGTTCCCGTTCTGTATGCTGAGGCCGGGGTTGATAATCTGGAACATGGTCGCGAATGGGGTGTTGGAAAAATGCAGGAATACCGTCGCGACCGGTACCATCAACCTACCGATGAATATAGTGCCGACTGGGATTGGGGTGGCGTTCTACAAGATCTCGAATTGTATTTCGAGATTGGTCGGGAGTTGGCAGCGGAGAGCACTTTCCCGAATTGGTACGAGGATAGTGAGTTCAGGGCCCGCCGCGATGAGAGCAGAAGTTCGGCGGACTGATTTTCTTTACTCGGCTCTGAGGGCGTTGCTGAGGTCTTTTTTCTGGTAGGTCAGCGACTGGGCATGCACTAACGGTGGTGACAACGGGCCAATTGGCCTGCTCGTCGCGCTGGCTGCCTGGCCTGTGACTACAGCAGATTTATGCCTGCTGTTCTGCGAAAAATTGAGTCCGGCGAATCCATTGTTATCGATGCCGAGAAAAATCTTTGAACCAGGATTTCGCCAAAGCGTGATGATCCGCAATTCCTGAATTCCGGACAGGTTTTGCGCCCAGGATCTCTCCTCGAGAACCTGCGGATAGTAGTCTCTGCGGTTGAATTCGCCTGGCTCCATTAGCATGCTGTCCTGCCGGATCACCAGCGGATCGACATTCAGGATCGGGTGTAACTGAAACGCCCGCCAATCGAGCGGCGTTAGCTGCCTGGTCGGGGCATTGAGAGTGTCATGTTCACACGAGGATTGATCACAGCCATCGCCAACAGCCGGCCGCAGTTCAAAGTGCTCCTGACCATAAGCGACGCCGGTCGCAGTCAGAGCAATCAGTTGTACCAGCCAGGCTGAAAACATTCTCATCCCGATTTATCTCCCGAATATTGCAAGGGTTTCGGTTCGTTTCTCACCGTACCGGTAATCCAAAGGCAAGCTGTGACGGCAGTCACATTCCTGGCCAGCTATTGATTAAGTTAAATCACCGCAAAGGGAATCGGTTATTGAATTAATGCGAAATGATCCCGCGTTGAGATGGCGGCCATTCAAAAGACCCAAACATGAAAAACCGTTCGCAGCACACAGATTTATCGTCGAATAATCGCGAAACTGAGGCCAGTAGTGTGCTGGACACGGCGAAGTGTGCGTCTTTTTACGCTCGGCAGCACTCTAAACACTATGATTGCAAAATATCCTGAGGCAGAAACACCATGAATCATTTACAAAAACACAGCCTGCAACTTCTCGGGCGCCCGGAGCTGCGAAGAGGCTCCGCACAAAGAATCGTCGCTGCTCGCCGGCGAGTCGCGATTACCGCCAGCGATCTGAAAGGCGTCTCCCGCCAAAACTGAGTCTAATTTCCCGGATCCGCCAGCAGCCTGACGGCCGCCTGGCGGCTAATTCAAAGCCGCTCCATGCGGTGTCGGGACCAATCCCTTCCCGATTCTGTATCATGAACATCTTGGAACCGGCCCATGTGGCTGGCTGAGCGCTATGCTTGGATCTTTCACGGGAGTTAACCAATGCCTGTTGTTTTATTGATCGCATTCTTATTGTTTTTACCAACGCCGGGATCGGCGTCAGAGGTCTTGATTCACAATGCGAACGGTTACGCCGACAGCGAACAGCAATTCACCTGGATGACGATTCGCGATGGGCGAGTGAGCGCCGTCGGTAGTGGGGATGCTCCCAAAGCTGAATATACTCGGGTGGTCAATATGCAGGGCAGGACGGTGATGCCTGGTTTGACCGATGCACACGGACATGTGCTGAATTTGGGTCAGGCGCGTCTGCAAGTCGATCTGGTTGGCAGTGACAGTTTGCAGGATGCGCTCGGCAGGGTAGCGGAGCAGGCAGCACCCG
>JAPUHG010000190.1 GCA_027297845.1 Gammaproteobacteria bacterium
TCCAGGATATCCAGGTTCTGCCGCTTGATCAGGTAGAGCAGCAAATCAAGCGGGCCTTCAAATGCCTCCAGGAATACCTCGAGCGCATACGGTGGTATATACAGGTCCCGGGGCAATTCGGTTACTTCTTCACCCTGGACCACCGCAAACGGCATTTCTCCTTGATGCGGCGTACCGCCACCCTCGCCTTCGTGTAACGGTGGTGGCCCGCTGCGTACCAGTTTCAAATCCGGTTTTTTCTCTTCCATCAGTATTCCGGTCTACCTGTAGGCCAGACCAATGGCTTGGCGGACTTCATCCATCGTATCGCGCGCCGTATCGCTCGCGTCCTCGCATCCTTTTGCAATGATGCTGCGCAGAAATTCGGGGCTATCTTCATACTCTTTGGCTCGCGCTCTCATTTCTTCGATTTCGGGCACCACCCGATCGATCAGTTTTTTCTTGCAATCGAGACAGCCGATACCCGCAGTCGTGCAGCCTTCTTTCACCCAATCCAGCGTCTGCTGGTCTGAGTATATTTTATGCAACTCCCAGACCGGGCATTTTTCCGGATCTCCCGGGTCGGTTCGCCGCACCCTGGCCGGGTCTGTCTGCATGGTCCGAAGTTTTTTAACGACCGCATCCGGGTCTTCCCGCAGGCCAATCGTATTGTTATACGACTTTGACATTTTCTGGCCGTCCAGACCGGGGACTTTCGGCGTGGGCGTCAGCAATACCTCTGGTTCTACCAGGATATTTCTTCCCCCGCCTTCGAGATAACCGAGCAATCGCTCGCGGTCGGCCAGGGTCAGGCTGGCATGGTCCATGACCATCGCCTTGCCTTTCTCCAGTGACTCCAACTCACCCTTTTCCTGAAAGTTTTTGCGCATCTGCTTATACAGTTTGGCGTTTTTGCCACCCATGCTCCTGATCGCATCGTTAGCCTTTTCCTCAAACCCCGGTTCACGGCCATACAAGTGATTGAAGCGGCGCGCAATCTCCCGAGTGATTTCCACGTGAGCAACCTGATCGGCGCCAACCGGAACATAGGCGGGCCTGTACAACAGAATGTCCGCACTTTGCAGTAACGGATAACCCAGAAATCCGTAGGTACCCAGGTCCTTTCCTTTCAGTTTTTCCTGCTGGTCCTTATAGGTCGGCACACGTTCCAGCCAGCTCAACGGCGTTATCATCGAAAGGAGCAGGTGCAATTCAGCGTGTTCGGCCACTCGAGACTGAATGAACATGGTGCACATGTTCGGATTCAAACCGGCCGCCAGCCAATCGATAATGATTTCCTGGACGTGGCTTTCCAGTTCGGTTGAATCGTCATAATTGGTGGTCAGCGCATGCCAGTCGGCAACAAAAAAATAGCACTCGTATTCGTTTTGCAGGGCAACCCAGTTTTTCAACGCGCCATGATAATTGCCCAGGTGCAAACCGCCAGTGGGTCGGACGCCAGACACTACCCGATTATTTTGTCCGGAACTCGCCAATGAAATCTCCTGCCTGAGCCTATGCGCCTACCAAACCAAAAAAGAACCCGGCGACGAGATTAATTACCGGTCCAACAATCTTCCAGAGAACGCCGGTTGCCAGCAAGCCAACAATAATAAACAAGCCATAAGGTTCAATCCGGTCAAAGCTTACTGAGGCTCTGGGGGACAAGAACCCGCTCAACACCCGGCCACCATCCAGCGGGGGCAATGGGAACAAATTGAAAATCGCCAGCAGGATATTGAAAAATACACCCCACTCAGCCATCAGTTGCAACGGTAGAAATAATGATGAACCGCCGGCGAAAGCCATTACAAACGCCAGAATCAGCGTCCAGCCTGCTGCCATTGCCAGGTTTGAAGCCGGTCCGGCCGCTGCAACTATCGCCATATCCCGATGGGGGTTCCGCAAATTTCG
The DNA here is from genome assembly GCA_027297845.1 of Gammaproteobacteria bacterium. Classification (GTDB taxonomy): domain Bacteria; phylum Pseudomonadota; class Gammaproteobacteria; order Steroidobacterales; family MnTg04; genus MnTg04. Next base: position 1,894 of record JAPUHG010000190.1, read on the forward strand.
CGTCGCCACGGGTACCGGCTTTGCCCAGCCAAAAAGAAATGGGAAACCAAGCACCAGCAAGCTCACCGGCACGAGTATCGTGCCGACCGGATCAATATGCTTGATCGGATTTAACGTTAACCGGCCGAGCATTTCGGCGGTTCGGTCGCCAAAATAGCGGGCGACATATCCGTGTGCGGCTTCATGAATGGTGATGGCCAGAAGCGTCGGGATCGCGAAAACGAATATTTTCTGGAGCAGACTCAAACTTTGCATCGACTTATTATACGCATCCGACGGTGACAAGGCTCGTCATAATAAGAAGGATTCCACCGGACCCCGGCCGGTACGCAACAAAACCGGAGCGGCGCCAGTTAAATCAAGGACCGTGGTTGGCTCCGCCGGGCATAGCCCGCCATCGATAATCAGGTCAACTTTGTCGCCCAACAGGTCAAGAATCTCGGCTGGCTGGTTTAGCGGCAAATCGTCCCCAGGCATGATCAACGTCGAACTCAGCACTGGCGCATCAAGCTCGGTCAGCAAAGCCTGGCAGATCGGATTATCGGGAACCCTGATCCCGACTGTTTTGCGTCGCTTGTGGCGCAGGCGTGCCGGAACCTCCCGGGTTGCCTTGAGTATCATTGTGTAGGGACCTGGGGTAAGCGTGCGCAGCAGGCGATATGCCCAATTGTCCGGTCTGGCATAAAAACCGATGGCACTAAGATCAGGACACACCAACGTCAGGCGGTGGTGCCGGTCAGCCTCACGAATTCGCATGATTCGCTCGGCACCGGATTTATTGGACAACGCGCAGCCGAGCGCATAGGAGGAATCGGTGGGATAAACGATAAGTCCATCATTGCGCAGCACTTCGGCCGCATGTCCGATCAGCCTGGGCTGGGGATTGTCCGGATGAATCGCAAGGTATTCGGCCATCGGCGGATTGTAACGATGTCGACCGTGAATACGAGCTTTTCGAGGCCTTCCGCGTCCGCGGGGTTGGGACAGGGTCAGAGCTCGGCTATCATGCTCAGTCCGGGTAGCCCCCCATTTGCGAATCTTCGGAATTCTTTATGCAACTATTGTTCGATTTCTTCCCCATCGTGGCTTTTTTTACCGCGTATAAGCTCTATGACATGTACGTTGCGACCGGCGTAATCATCGTCGCATCGGTAGTGCAGGTCGGTGTGCACTGGTTGCGCACGCGCAGCATCAACAAAATGCATGTCATTTCCGCCGTCCTGATTATAGTTTTTGGCAGCATCACACTTTATTTGCAAAACAGCTTGTACATACAGTGGAAACCAACTGTCCTGTACTGGCTTTTCGCCACAGTCGCTTTTGGAAGTGAGCACGTCGGCGACCGACCGATAATTCAGCGAATGATGAATCACGCCGTGGAAATGGACGCGCATTCGTGGCGACTATTGAACCGGATGTGGGCTGGTTTCTTCCTGATAATGGGCATAGTGAACCTCTATGTGGTTTACAACTATGACGAGAACACCTGGGTCAACTTTAAATTATTTGGCTTTCTTGGCCTGACATTCCTGTTCGCGCTCGGGCAGGGATTGTGGATGCACTCCAGAATCATGCCTATAGCGGAGTCAAGCGAAGATGTGGATCCTCCGGTACAAAACGATCAAGAGAAATAGTCATGTTGTACGTCATCATCGGTAGAGATATCACGAAAAGCGCCGAACTGAGGGCCTCGGTACGTCCGGCACACATTGCGAGGCTCAATCAACTGAAGGATGAAGGCCGTCTGATCCTTGCCGGCCCATTCCCCGGCGTCGATAGTGAAGACCCAGGCGCGGCGGGCTTCAGTGGTTCGCTGATCGTGGCGGAATTTTCTGATTATGAGTCGGCCTCGGATTGGGCCAGCTCGGACCCATACGTCGAGGCTGGTGTTTATACAGAAACGGAAGTCATCCCTTTCAAAATGGTGTTGCCATGAATGAAGAACGTATCCAACTGCTGAGGGAAAGGCTCGAAACGCTTGAACCCAGCAAACTGGAAATCAGAGACGATAGCGAGAAGCATATCGGGCATGTTGGCGCACGCGATGGCCGATCGCATTTCCATGTTTTGATCGAATCACCCAGATTCAAAGATCGCTCGGCTCTTGAAAGACATCAAATGGTCTACGACGCCGTAGGTGATTTGATGATCTCCGATATTCATGCACTGCAAATAGAAGCGCGTTGCCCGACCGATTAGCTCTGCCCCATGCTATGACCTTTCGCAAAGTGTGACGCAGATCACACCATTGCGATGACTTATTTTCTATAAATAATCCTGGCTTTTCCCTTTCGCTCAGGGCAAGCCACTCCAACCCTCAGAATCTCCCCTCCTTTGGTGAGACTCGGGCCGGCAAGGATGCCGGCCTTTTTTATTTCCGGCCAATAAGCACGTGCCTTTCCAACCGAATAGTTTGCCTGTCGGCAAATCCTTCGCGCAAATCAAGCGTGATGCGCCGCACTTCGCCTGCCAATCGGTAAAAAAGGGAAAAATTCCATTTTCTTCATGCACTTACGGAGCAAAGTACGGGGTACGGT
>JAPUHG010000191.1 GCA_027297845.1 Gammaproteobacteria bacterium
ATATGTGGATAACTCGCTGCCGCGAGTTCTCGCACATACCCACTGCGCAACAACGACAGCCCTTTCCTTACGAAATCCGATGGTAGACCCACAACGGAATTTTCACGGTTAGGCCAGGAAGACGAACGCAAGGTTCGCAACATCTTTGCTCAATAAATTCGGTTTGAACCCCAAAGGTTTTGGACTTCCATATCTTTGCTTTCTTAGTGAGTGAGCATTCACTTGCCAATCAAGTTCGACTAGGAACTTAGAAGGGAGCGCAAAATGGAAAACCTGCAGGATAGGGTCATATCGACGATTGCGAATACGGTCCCCCTCGACCGCAACAGCGTTCATCCGCATTCCAGCTTCGAGGAACTGGCGATCGATTCTCTAGATCTTGTCAATATCGTTTTCGAGCTTGAGAGCACGTTCAACATCAAGCTGCCGGATGATTTCAGGCTGTCCGAACTGAAGGATGTTGCCGCGGTAACGGCGACGATAGAAACCTTTCTCAATATGGGAGCGCTACGCCGTGCATAGCGTGAATCCCCGTAGAGTCGTTGTTACCGGGGTTGGATGCGTCTCGGCGCTTGGCCAGAATGCACGGCAGTTCTGGGCCGCGCTAAGCCAGGGAATCTGCGGGATCGGCCCCCTAACCAAGGTTCCGGTGCAACAACTGGGGATCCGGGTCGCCGCCGAGGTAAGGAATTTCTTTGGCGACCGCCATTTCAACCCACGGCAACTGATCCAGCTTGATCCTTTCGCCCAGTACGCCCTGGTCTCGGCAGCTGAAGCCATTGAGCATTCGGGGATCGATTTTTCCGCCGAAAATACCCGGCAGACCGCAATCGTGCTCGGTTCCGGCGTCGGTGGCGATACTACGATCAATCACTGCGCCAAAATAATTTACGGCGAAAAAAAGCCAAACCTGCATCCGTTGTCGGTCCCTCGCACCATGCTCAATTCGGCGGTCAGCCAAATTGCCATACATCACGGTATCACCGGACCCGCATTCGCCGTTTCCAGCGCCTGCGCATCGGCCACGCATGCCATCGGCCAGGCTTTTTGGATGGTTCGGCACGGTATGGCCGATGCAGCCGTGACCGGTGGAAGTGAAGCTTGCCTGACCCTTGGCAGCATCAGAGCCTGGGAATCCCTCCGTGTCATGGCGCCCGATACCTGCCGGCCTTTCTCGCGTGACAGGAAAGGCATGGTGTTGGGCGAAGGCGCCGGCGTTCTGATCCTGGAAACCAGGAAGTCTGCGCGCAAAAGGGGGGCGACGATACTTGCTGAAATTTTGGGCTTTGGAATGTCGGCGGATGCCAGGGATATTGTCCGTCCCTCCGGCGATGGGGCTGTAATGGCAATAGAGCAATGCCTTGCCGACGCCCACCTACCCGCCGACGCCATCGATTATGTCAACGCTCACGGATCCGGCACCCCGGCCAACGATGTCATGGAAACGCGCGCCCTTCATCGCGTGTTCGGCGCCCATTCCCGGAAACTGGCTATATCCTCGACAAAATCCATGCATGGCCACGCCTTGGGCGCCGGCGGCGCGCTGGAGCTGATCAGCACCGTATTGGCTCTGAACAAGGGAGTCATCCCACCGACTGCTAATTTCACCGAACCGGACCCCGATTGCGATTTGGACTACATCCCGAACCAGACCCGGGAGCAACCGATCCAGGCCGCAATCTCTAACTCGTTTGCATTCGGCGGGTTAAACGCCGTTCTCGCACTCAAGAAGGCGGACTGAATAACAAACCTGCAGGCTACCGGCACCATCATAGGAGATCAGGGAATGCAACAGGCAATCGATACGAAACCCTTTTTTCAACGTCTACTGCGACCGGCAACGCGCGTCCTCGCTGCACTTGGCGTCACCCCTAATCAGGTGACACTGACAACGATTGTCCTGTCCCTCGCCGCCGGCGCCGTCATCATGGTCTACCCCGAAAAGGATTGGCCGATACTTCTGGTACCCGTGGTGCTGACCCTTCGTGTCGCATTCAATCACATCGACGGCTTGCTGGCCGTTGAGCACAATATGAAGACGCCCCTTGGCGCCATCTTGAATGAACTGGCTGATGTGGTCTCGGATGCATCGCTCTACTTGCCGCTGGCTCTGATTCCGGGTGTCGCCGCGGTCCTGTTGGTGCCGGTTGTGGTGCTTGGTCTGCTGACCGAGATGATTGGCGTGGTGGCTTACAGCATCGGTGCTTCCCGGCGTGAGGACGGCCCCATGAGCAAGAAGCCGCGCGGTCTGGTCATCGGCGGGTCAGCAATCGCCATCGGCCTTGGCGTGATGCCTGGAGCCTGGCTGCATAGCCTGCTGCTGGCAATGATGCCGCTTCAGGTCATGACGATCTTCAATCGGCTGAACAGGGCCGTGCAACAGGTGGAGGGAAAATGCTCTCCAATTTGACACCTACCGTTACCGCGACATTGATAGGGATTGTTACACTGCTGGTGGCAGCCACGTTGGCGGTTTTACTGCTTGTCCGCATTAAACCCAATGTCGATTTCAGTGAACTCAAATTGCGCACGCGGACATGGTGGGTGTTAATCACGGTTTTGATGATTGCCACCGTGTTGGGCAAAGTTGTTTCTTTGATATTTCTTGGGCTGGTGAGTTACCTGGCGCTAAAAGAATTCCTGTCACTCATCCCGACCCGGCGGAGTGACCGGCCGATCCTGCTTTGGGCCTATGCGGCAATTCCTATCCAGGTTTATCTGGCAGCAAGCGGCCGGGCAGACTTGGTGCTCGTGTTTGTGCCGATTTATGCCCTGGTCTTCGTCTCCTCAAACATGGTCCTGGCGTCACCGAC